>JAFGEK010000139.1 GCA_016931625.1 Deltaproteobacteria bacterium
AGAGTTTTACGTAACTCCTCGTCATTCCTACGAAAGTAGGAATCCAATTCCGATAAAAGTGAAAAATGAGACTAAGAGTCAGCTAGTTAATGGGTAATTTTCAATTATTTTTTCATTGTCGCTATATCATAATAATATTGATAAAGTTTGCTCTTTTGCTCTTCATCTATATTTTTAGGTATTTCATTTTCGAGGATAATAGCTTTCCATTGTACTGTCCAAGAAGTTTTTTCGCCTGGCTTTAATTGAATTGGTGTTCCTTGAGCCTCAAGTTCAACATAACCAAGCTGACCTTCTTCCTGCGGGTTACAAACATATATTTCGATTTCCCCCTCACCTTGAGCAGCTTGGCCAGCCGGGATATCGTCAAAACGCATAATAAATAATTGTTTGCCATAAACGTGAGCCAACCAACCTGTACCATCGCAGATAGTTTTATATCTGTCTGGACAATTAGCAACGTCAATCCAAACTGGTTTACCTGGGGAGGATTTTAAATTTAGGTTTTTTACCCATTGGCATTCGGTAAAATGAGTTTGTCCACCAGGACCCATTTCAAAAAACACGAAACCGGCTTGTGGGCAACGGTTAATTTGCCAGGGAGCGCGTATAATATTTGTATTTGATTTATTAGTCATGGTGTATCTTAGTGAAAGCCAGCTGTTTTTATCTATAGAAATTTCTTTTTTTAATTGGATATATGTTGTTAAAGGGTCGTTGCTATCAATATCAGCAGCGCTTTCAAGCACACCTTTATCATTCACAATTTTAGCGTCATAGGGCTCACTATCGAGAATTTTTCGTGGTGGCCAGCCCCAATCACTTTGTGGTGATGTCCAGAAAGTAGAACCAAAACAGATTTTCCGGGCTCCTATACCTTGCTGGATTAAAAATTCGTAGCCTTTAACTTTTAATGAGGTGATTCGAGCACCATGGTTGCTATCAACCACAATAGAAACATTCTCATTAAAAATTGTAAAAATACCGTTAATCGAATTCACTTTTGTTTTCTTTAACTAAAAAGTAAATTTATATCACTAATTGTTAGTGTGCTTTTTAAAGTATGTAGAGGTTTCTTGCTAGTATAAAATAATGGTGGGAGGAAAAGTAGTTACGATTTATTAATAGATAAATTAGAATTACGGGCGATTAATGCAGCAATTAGTAATGAATCTGAATTATTTTTGGCTTCGTTAGTAGATGATTGCAGCTTAACATGATTATAAGATGTATATGTTTTTATTGATGAGTTGCTATTAATATCGTTTTTTTGAGATTGAGAATTTTTTTCGTTACTTTTATTGTTTTCTTTCCAACTAGTTTCCATAATTTTTTGGCCGAGTTCACGTAAATTGCGTTCAATTGCTGAATGGTGTTTAGATTCGGCCATAGTTTACTCTCCTTGTTCCCTCATTACCCAAGTGTTTACTTTGTATATTTCTACAACATACATTTGCATTATCTATCCTGGTCAAAAATATTTTTAATTAATTAACGCAAAAAAACTTACATAAGCATTACTCACAATTAAAACAGATCTGTCAATGCAATACGTCAAGATTGTACTAAGTACTTTGTAGTAAAGAAGGTAGATATTAAAACCATTCTACCCTGCCAAAAAGATGACTGAAGTAGTATAGTTACGCCGCATTTATAACACTGCAACTGAGTACATAGGCATATGAGCGGCTTTACTCATCTACATTTGCATTCGCAATATTCTTTACTTGATGGAGCTATCCGTCTGAATGATCTTTGCTCGATACTTAAAGAGCGCGGTATGAATACGGTGGCGATTACTGATCATGGCAACATGTATGGTGCAGTACATTTTTATCAAACCGCAAAAAAATATGGCATCAAACCTATTATGGGTTGTGAAGTATATGTAGCTTATGGCAAAGGTCGTAAAGATCGCAGTGTTCGTTCGGCATTACATTTGGTTTTATTAGCTAAAGACAACGAAGGCTATAAAAACCTTACCTTTTTGGTGTCGATGGGTTTTACTGAAGGTTTTTACTATCACCCTCGAATTGACAAAGAATTATTACGCAAACATGCTAAAGGGCTTTACGGACTTTCGGCATGTTTAGGTGGGGTAATTTCCCGCATATATTTTAATCAAGGTTTAGACGCAGCAATAGCAGAGGCGCGCGAGTTTGCAGAAATTTTTGCTCCTGGTCATTTTTTCTTAGAGTTACAAGAAAATGGTTTTACTAAGCAACCACAATTAAACGAGGCTTTAAAAGAAATAAGTGCAAAATTAAAATTACCACTAGTAGCCACTGCTGATGCACATTATCTTTCCCCAAGTGATGCCAAAGCTCATGAAGTATTGATGTGTATCCAGCAGAATAAGTCGTTAGCAGAATTTCGCCAGAAACACGAACATCCTGATCAAAACTTTGTAAAGACACCACAGCAAATGTGGGATGCGTTTAGTAAAATATGTCAAGAAGCGGTTGAAAACACCATAAAAATTTCAAATGATTGCAACGTTGAGCTTACTTTTGGTGAAACATATTTACCGAACTATGGTGTACCATCCGGTAGAACCTTAGAAAGCTATCTTGAAGAAGTAGCCAATCAAGGCTTACAAACACGCATAAAAGAGATGCGAGAAACAGTTGATCTTGACTTTTATCAGCAGCGTTTAGACTATGAATTAAATGTTATTATTAAAATGGGATTTGCTGGATATTTTCTTATAGTATGGGATTTTATTCAGCATGCTAAATCAAAGGGCGTGCCTGTTGGTCCAGGTCGTGGTTCTGGTGCTGGTTCTTTAGTAGCATATGCTTTACGCATTACCGATCTTGATCCTATACATCACGATTTGATTTTTGAGCGATTTTTAAATCCTGATCGCGTTTCAATGCCTGACTTTGATATTGATTTTTGCCAAGACCGCCGCGGTGAGGTTATTGATTATGTATTACATAAATACGGAAAAAATAACGTTGGGCAAATTGTTACCTACTCACAACTTTCAGCAAAAAGTGTAATTAAAGATGTCGGCCGGGTGATGGAGGTACCATTTGCTGAAATGAATGAGCTTACCAAGCTTATTCCAAATGGTTTAGTTGAGGGTAAAAAAGTAACTATTAATAAAGCACTCGAAATTGAGCCAAAGCTACGTGAATTGCAAGAGACGCAAGAAGTTTATAAAAATATAATTGATATAGCTAAATCACTTGAAGGTCTTAATCGCCAAACCGGTATGCATGCAGCTGGTATCGTAATTGGTGATAAACCCTTGTGGGAATATGTACCGGTTTGTAGTGGCAAGAATAATGAACTAATTACTCAATTTGCCAAAGATGAAGTAGAGCTTGCAGGCTTAGTAAAATTTGACTTTTTAGGTTTAAAAACATTAACCGTAATTGCCAATGCAGTGAAGCATGTACGGCGTCGCGCAGGTAGTGGACCGCTTGGTATACATAATGAGTTTGATATTGATAAAATTCCAATAGATGATGCAAAAGTTTTTGAACTGATTGCTAGTGCTGATACTGATGGTGTGTTTCAATTAGAATCTAGCGGTTTTAAAGAGTTGCTTAAACGTCTGCGACCAGACCGTTTTGAAGATATTGTTGCAGCAGTGGCGCTTTATCGTCCAGGGCCTCTCGATGCCGGTATGGTTGACGATTATATTGCCCGTAAGCATGGCAAGAAAAAAGTTATTTATCCGCATCAGTCTTGTGCTGAAATTCTTGAACCTACTTATGGTGTTATCGTTTATCAAGAACAGGTTATGCGTATTGCGGTTGCTTTATCTGGTTTTACCATGGGTGAAGCCGATACTTTACGTAAAGCCATGGGCAAGAAAAAGGCCGATGTTATGGCCAAGATGCATGATAAATTTGTACGCGGCGCTGAATGCAAAAGTGGTATGACAAGTAAAGCTGCCGATGAGTTATTTACTCAAATCGAAAAATTTGCTGGCTATGCTTTTAATAAATCGCATAGTGCCGCCTATGCTCTAGTTAGTTATCAGACCGCTTATCTTAAAACATACTATCCGGTAGAATTTATGGCGGCTCTGCTTTCTACTGAAATGAATGTGCAAGATAATGTCGTAAAATACATTCAAAGTGCAAAAGCACGCGGTATTGCAGTGTTGCCTCCAGATGTGAATCGTGCCGAGCGAGATTTTACCGTTGTTACCGTGTCTCACGATAAGAGCGAAAATCAGATTGACACCAATCGACAAGCAATTTTATTTGGTCTTGGCGCAGTAAAGGGGGTTGGGGGTGCTGCGATTGAATCAATAGTAGAAAAACGGGGAGATAAACCTTTTAGGTCGATATATGATTTTGCTGAACGTGTGGATTCGCGTAAAATAAATCGTAAGGTAATGGAAGCATTGATCAAGTCGGGATCGATGGATTGTTTAGGTAAACCACGCTGGCAACTATTTGGTGCTATGGATAAGGCCATAGAAATAGGCCAAACCGCTCAGCGAGATCGTGAGGTTGGTCAAGCTAGTTTATTTACATTATTTTCTACCAACAATAATATAGAAAGTAATGTTGCAGCTAAAAATCTACATATAATTAACGAGACGTATCCAGCAACAGATGAATGGAGTGATAAACAGCGTTTGCTTTTTGAAAAAGAAGCGCTAGGTTTTTATATTACTGGGCATCCACTTGAACGCTATACTGGAGACCTAAAAAGGCTAGCTACCAGTAGCACCATTGATCTTACAAATAATATTGATAACAAAGCACAACGATTCGCCGAGGTTAGTGTGGTTGGTATAGCTACTACAATACGCGAACGTCCATTAAAAGACGGAAGCGGTCGTATGGCTTTTGTTATATTAGAAGATTTGCATGGCAGTATAGAGGTTTTAGTATTTAGTAAAGTTTTTAATGAATATGAAGCTGTACTTAAAAGTGGTGACCCTTTATTTATATGTGGTACGTTACAGTTTGAAACTAATGGAAACATTGCTAGTGCAGGCGATGAAGATGATACACCTTCAGTAGTAAAATTAAGGGCAACTCGTATTGAGCTACTTGCCGATGCACGTAGCAAACACGCCAAACAACTTGAATTGCATGTACCAGTATATGCAGTAACTAATGAAAAGCTTATACAATTAAAAGAAATATTAGTTGCTCATAAAGGCGATATACCAGCGCGATTAACTATTACGGAGCCTAAAGTATTTCAAACTGAAATTACTTTACCAGAAACCCTAAGAGTTAACCCTAGTGATGAATTATTAGTGCGGGTTGATAAGCTATTTGGTGAGCCAGTGGTTAGGTTGAGTTAGTAATATTTATCACGAATTATATTGTTTAACAATATATTAT
>JAFGEK010000140.1 GCA_016931625.1 Deltaproteobacteria bacterium
AGAGTTTTACGTAACTCCTCGTCATTCCTACGAAAGTAGGAATCCAATTCCGATAAAAGTGAAAAATGAGACTAAGAGTCAGCTAGTAAGTTATCAACTGTTACATGTCATATGTAATATGTATAAATTGTTACAAATAATTTAAATTGACAAAGTAGTTACATGAGACTACTTTATAATTATGCAAGCTGTGAATATTAAAGAACTAAAAGCCAAGCTTAGCGCCTATATTCGTCAGGTGCGTAGCGGTGAGACGTTTTTAGTTACCGACCGTAATCATGTTGTTGCACGTCTTTCACCAGTAGAGTCAATGACATCGGCAACAGCAGGTGTTACTGATACATTAGCAAAACTTGCATCACTTGGTTCACGCCCACCGCTTCGGGAACGTCGGCAAACAGATTATATTCGGCACAGCGAAACCTCTGGTATGTCGACGCAACAAATTGATGAGCTGCTAAATTGGTCAAGAGGTGAATTTAAATAAATTAACATGAATATTTATTTAGAAACTAGCGCAGTATTACGTGATCTACTTGACGGTGAAGATAAACATGAAATCCGACAGTGGCTACGCGGCGCCAAATTTATAGCAACATCACAACTTACTATTGCTGAAGTTGGTCGGGTACTAGCTAGAGTACGCGTTCTTGAACCACAAGTAGCGAGTATCATAGCAGCGCGTGCTGCTCAGTTTGAAACTGATAGTGAATTATGGGTGATTCATCCTGTCGATGACGCAATTTGGTCGCGTTGTGCCCGGCCTTTTCCTAAAGAACCATTGCGTACGCTTGATGCTATTCATCTTGCAACTATAGAAATTTTATCTGCTGCTATCGATAATTTAGCAATTTTATCTACCGATATTAGGGTACGCGAAAATGCTAAAATACTAGGGTTTAAAGCGTTACCTTAAAGGCTGATAAATTTAGTATCTATTATATGATATCTGGCATGAAGACATAGGGTTTATATAACTTTTAGAAATTTGGTATCTCTAGAAATTTGGTGGCGGAAATTTGGTGTCTGGCACCAAAAATATTTAGCAAAATCATCTTGATGCGTTTATGTATTATGTGATAATATTTATGTATGCGCACAACCATAGATATGCCAGATAGTCTTTTTGAACGGGTAAGACAGGCGGTTGCTAAGCGCGGTATAACACTGCGTGAGCTTGTGATTGATAGTTTAGAGCGCTCGCTTGCAGAAAAACCACCGCCTTTTGTATTGCGAGATGCTGCTGCTGGCTATTTAGCTGAATCAAATCAAACAGTGTCAAATGATACTATCAACAAAGCCATTGATGAACAGCGCCGTGGTGGTTATTAAAAAATGATTACTATCGATACTAATATTTTGGTTCATGCGCATCAACGTGAAGCGAGTTTACATCAACCTGCCGCTGCAACGGTTAAAAAATGTGCTGAAGCAAATATGCCTTGGGGTATTTGTCTGCACTCGATGATTGAGTTTTATGGGGTGGTTACACAACCAAGACTTTGGCAGATGCCATCGACACCGGCTCAGGCATTAGAACAAATCGCCGCATGGCGTGAATCGCCGACATTACGAGTTTTAGGTGATGTTCCGGGTCTATTTGATATAATTATTGAGCTTATTCAAAAAGGTCAAGTTAGAGGTGGCATGGTGCATGATGCTCGTATTGCTGCAACTTGCCTAGTGCATGGTATCGATGAGTTGTGGACAGTTGATCGTGACTTTAGTCGTTTCCCACAATTGCGTACACGCAATCCGTTGGTCTAATCCTGTTTTTCTCTATCATTTGGTCAATGGCGCTTAAAATATTGGTTCTCTTTAAGCGACGGTCTATACACTTTCAAATACGCTCAATCCAATTGAAGAGCGTTGTAAATACAGTGGGTTTGTCTATAATAAATGGAAATGTACATAATTGACTATATGAGTACATAACTGTACAATTAGCTAATGGTTAAAACAACGGCAACTCGACTAAAAGCAAAACTTGGGCAATACATGCGTGCGGTAAAATCTGGGCAACAAGTATTAATTACTGATCGTGATCAGCCGGTAGCGAAATTAGTACCATTTAAAAATGATCACGCTAAAGTAAGCCAACTAGAGTTTTTTAAATCGCATGATCCAATAGCCGCCCCTCTTGGTCAAATAAATGTGCAAAGTATTAAATATTGTGGGCCTAGTACTACTGATTTGCTAAGCGAAGACCGTGCTCGAAGATGATAACTTTTATTGATTCAAGTGTGCTGTTGCGAAAATTATTTGGTGAAGCAAATTCACTTAAAGAATGGTCACAAATTAGCCAAGCATTTGCCTCACGTATTTTAATTTTAGAAATTGGGCGGGTTATTGATCGTACGCGGTTAAATGGCCAAATTGACGATCAGCAAGTTGAAAGTTTGCATCAAGAAGCGCGTAGAGTATTACACTCAATCGATGTAATAGCCCTAACGGATAACATTCTTACCCGCGCTGCCGGTCCAATGCCAACAGTGCTGGGTTCACTTGATGCAATTCATTTAGCTACCGCCATAGAATTACAATCTAATTTAGAAAATGAGTTAGTACTGGCCACTCATGATACGCAACTAGCGCGAGCGGCCCGGGCTTCTGGGTTTGAAGTTATTGGTGTATAAGCAAAATGATCGTTTGAACTAATTGATTTTATGAATATTTCGTAATCAAATATGTATCACCAATTGGTGTTCGCTCAGACAAGCTTCGCGAACCCCTAAACAAAACAAGACGCTATCCTTCACGCCAAGCAAGTAAAAGTACGTGCATAAATTCGCAAACGTTACTAGACCAAAAATTACTCTGTATCTGAGTGCAAAACGTCATACAGATAAATTAATTATCTTAAAAAATCAACCAACTACACGGTTAGGTTAAAAAATATAAGCTTGTTCAGTAATTCAAACTACCAAAGAATGCTCATAGGAGCTGTAGTAGAAAAACCAACGTGCAAAATATTACAAAATACTCTTAGCGGCAAAACGCACTAAACCTGCAAAGCCAAAAATTAAAACAAGGAGCAGAAAATCAATAACAAATATTAATGCTAAAAAAATAACAGCTATAACCCTGTAAAAAAATATTAACACTCTCAAGATCAACTTAAAACCTAACTTACCGATAAATAAAAAATAAAACGTTAATAAAGCAATGGCCCGTGAAACCTGCCATTGCACTAGGAGCTACAATGATTAGTAGCAGAAAGATGAGACGTTGTGCAGGGTTTATTGCCAGATATTTCAGCAATAACTTATTAAAAAAAGTACATGACCCACGCAAGCACCAAGGTAGGCGTTATAAAAGTGCCTTACCTTTATTGCGCAGCGTTTGTGTTGGCCTAGCTTCTAGATGCAAAGGTTTGGCGCAGCTAGAAGAATTAACTCAGCAAATGCCGCAACAAGTACGTAAGCTTATCGGTATTAAACGCCGCCTCGCTGATACTACTTTGCGAGATTTTTTATGCTCAATCAATCCCTATGACATCTGCAAATTGCTTTATACAGTTGGTTACGATGCATTTAGACGTAAGGCTATTGTTTCCACAGGTCAGTTTCCCTGGGGTGTTATATCGCTTGACGGTAAATACCCAACCATTCGAGATGTTGGTGATGGTAAACATGGCTTAGCTAAACACTTGCAAGTGCATCATGATAATGACACAGGTAGGGCAACCCATGGTAACTTCTCAAAAACCAATACACCGCCCGCTTGGGCGGGCGGACTTCTCAAATAAGAAACTTACTTGAAATTCTAGGCCCAGATG
>JAFGEK010000141.1 GCA_016931625.1 Deltaproteobacteria bacterium
CGTAACAGATAGCGGCATAATCTTTCGCGGCCCTTTTTATCATTAGCACTAGCACGTACTCCCGCATGAAGATTAAAGCCATAAGTGTTCTTTGGCGCTTTAACATACTGCTACAACAGAATCAGGTGACTACATTGAACGTGATTCTTTAGAACTTATATCAACTGCTTCTCATTTTCATAACAAACCGCTTTGTAATATGAATGCTACTAGTGCTGCCACTGCAAGTGCATCACGCTTGGGCGCTATGCTTTTAGCTCGTTACCCGGACTATTGGCCAAAAACTCATCGTGGACTAATAGTACATTCGGCGCGTTGGTTACCAAATATGGTTGGAAATATTAACCTGCACAATTTTGGTAGTAGCCAAGAAGTTGAATCACTATTACGAATTTATGGATTTGGTGAACCTCATCAACCACGTCTTTTTGGTAGTGGTGAGAGTGGGGTTACTATGATTATTCAAGATATGCTAAATCCTTATGATATAAATTCAAAGCCAGGTGATGCAAAATTAGGGCACTTCAATTTGCATAAATTACCTTGGCCCAATAAAGTTTTTGATAACCATCCAGATATTGAATGTAAGCTTAAAGTTACATTATCATATTTCATTAATCCAAACCCAGGTACGCGTTGTTGGGATCGAAGTGAAAAATATCGCTATGCTAGTCATCTACTGCGTTTTAATTTCAAAAGAGCTACAGAAAGTGATGATGTTTTTCGCAACGCCTTAGAAAAACGTATTACTGATGAAGAAAATGACACTTTTGAGACCCGACCTCCTTCTGATCAAAAGTGGGCATTAGACCCTAAGTTACGCGGTAAAGCTGGTTCACTAGTGCAAGATATCTGGAAAGGAAGCCCGGCAGATTTAAGGGAAATGACCCAAGTAGCTGTATATCCTGCCAAAGGCTGGTTTGCGACACGTTCATTCCCATCTGATCACGAGTTTCATAATTGTCATCAACGTCTTGTACGTTATAGCCTAATTATCAGTATCGATACTGCTCAAGACATTGGGCTTTATACCAGCATTTCAAATCTAATTTCAGTAAGCGTCTAAATTCAGCTTAAACTAACAACTCCACCACACTCTGCACCACAAACACCCTCTCCCAATATTGCGCCAATAAATCTGAATCGCGGCAAGCTAAAATGCGCTCGGCTTCAGCGTCACTAATGGCAATATTGCGATGCTTAAGTACATCAATAATGGCACGGGCACGTTCTTGTGCTTGGCCTTCTTGTAGACCAGCAGCATGGCCTTCTTTAATACCTTCTTTATGACCGCGCTCTTTATATTCATCAGCAGCTTGCTTAGCAAAATTCTCCGCTAATTTTTGCCAAGTGGTAAATTCGTCGTTGCCAAGAAAATCAGGAGGTGGTTGCGGCAATATTTTTACATCGGCTCTGCTTGGCACTGGTGGCAGCTCGCCAATAGCCGCAGCACCAAAATAAGAAGCGAGCTTTTCACTGCAAGCTTGATGTACCCGTAAAGCTAAATCACGCACCCGTGCACTCATTTCATCTAACTCGTCTTGGGTGACATCATAACGCATGTTGTAGCGCGCCTCGATGTACGCACGGCGTAATAAACTGAATATATGCTTATCATGTGGCTCGCTACGCGCCATAGCAGGTTGTAATTTTTCATGATGCAACTCAGCGCGCCGCGCCAAAAATTCAAGATTATGGGTTTGGTGTTTGTAGCCTTCAAAAACTAAAGTCACCGCATGAAAATAGCGCTCGGCTGCTTGATGTTGCAAAAAGGCTGCCATACGCCGCTCAGCAAAGGTAATGTTGTGCGAAACAATCCACAAAGCATTAGCGCTAGCAAACCAAGTGCTAAAATAACGCCGGGTTACTTCAAAGCGCTCTTGTGGGGTAGTTGCTTTGGGCTTAGCAAGCTGCACATGATGCGTGTTATATAGCACTTTGCCTTCGCTCACTATTTCGGCAAAGAAAAATTGCCCTGAGCGAATTTCGCGATTGAGCTCAGTGATATCATGACGAATAATTGATAGCGGAGTCATGCCGGCAATTTGGCGTGCTTGATCTTCAAGATCAAAAAATATTTTACTATCTGCCGCATCTTTGGCAGTTTGGGTGACGATTAACAAATCATAGTCAGAGCGATAACCGGTATTAAGATCAATAACAAAATCACCACGCGCATAACTACCAAACAGCATTAACAGTTGCACTTGCTCACAGGCAGCAAAAAGCTGGGTAATTGCAGTGAGTTGCTCGCGCGCCTCTTCTGGCAGGGCTTGCAGTGCTTCGGTGTTATATAGTGCTTTAAGTTTAGCGCTCATGAATTAACAAGCTTGTGCCGTATTAAATGTAAAGATGCAATATGATATAAAAAAACGCCCTAAACTAGCGTAATACTTATTAATAATATACATAATAATAAAAAACGCCTTTACCTCAGGATAATGCAATGATTGATTCTTTATATCTAAAAAACTATGGCTGCATTCAAGAAGCTACTTTCAAATTAAGTAGTATTCATGCGCTTATTGGCCCAAATGATAGTGGTAAAAGTACAGTGCTAAGGGCTTTAAGAACACTGACTACAAATGGCGGCACAAATGATCATTATACTTTAGCAGATGAACGTGAGCTGCTTAAGCATGCTTTATTAGCTAATATTACAAATGATCCGACTGTTCTGACTGCTAGTTATAAAACAGCTAAACAACGTCTCACTGCACCTCAGCATCACACTGGTCAATCGCAACCAATTGCTGAATATTCAGCAAAAGAAATTCCGACATATGAACCCGGTTGGCTCAATCATTTCAATAATTTCATTTCCCCTGCTCACAATACTCTCAAAAAATCACTACAAGGCTCTATTCTTTTTCGCCTTGATCCTGATGCCCTTCGACAACCGGTTAATTTAATACCTGATAATGTGCCCTTGCGTTTTCAAGATCCGCGCGGCTTAGGTTTGCCTGGTATTTATGATGCTATTCTTAAACGCGATACCGCCGCCTATAGCGAGATTAGTCAAAATCTCAGTGAATTATTTACGTCAGTTAAGCAGATACGTTTAACCAATCCAACATATCAAACTACCGCGCTCGGAATACAGCTTCATGACGGTACTGCCGTAAAAGCTGAGTTCATGAGTGAAGGTATGCTTTATTATCTAGCTTATGCTGCTTTAGATTATTTAGACCCAGTGAGAATGTTGCTTATTGAAGAGCCTGAAAATGGTTTGCACCCGGCACGTATTGCTGATGTTATGCGTATACTACGTCACATCTCTGATAAAACCCAAGTAGTATTATCAACACATAGTCCCCTAGTTATAAACGAGCTTAAGGGTGATGAGGTATCAGTAATCACTCGTGAGCAAAAAGATAACACGACTACTACTAAAGTTACTTTACTCAAAGACACCCCAAATTATGAACAACGCGCCAGAGTTTATGCCACCGGTGAGTTATGGTTAAGCTATGCAGATGGCGAACTTGAAAGTCCGTTATTATCGCCAGAGCAATCTTGATGAAAATGCTTAAAGTTTTTATTGCCGGAGAAGGGCCTAATGAAATTGGCTGTTGGGCTATATAATCTGCTTTTCGTAAACCATGCGATAATCAAATTGGGGTTATCGAAGCCCTAATGCAGCGAATACAACCAAACGGATGGCAAGTTACTAACGGAACTACTTGGATAGGGATTCGCAAATTTAAATTTGGCAAACAACGTCGGGCAAAACATGGTGATGAGCACAATATCGCTGCTTTAGCTTTGCATGCCTTTGAAGCAAAATGTGATATTTTAGCATTTATACGAGATACTGATAGCAACCATAAGCGTGAAGGTGATATCAACAACGGTATAGAAATCGCCGCCAAAAAATATGTTGATTTAAAAATTATTGGTGGCGTAGCTAAACCAAAACTCGAAGCTTGGCTACTTGCACTGACAGGACAAAATGGCACTGAACAATTAAGTTTAAAGCAAGCCGAAGATAAACTAGGCTGTGATAAAAACACTGACTGCATGGTAACAATTGTAAAACAAGCTAATCTTGACGCTATTCCAAAGGATGCTCATTCATTATTCAAGTGGTGTAATAAAGTAAAACAAGCTTTAATAAATTAAAAAAATCGCCATAAATAATCAGTTAAGATCAATTAAATTGCCACTTTAACTTTATAATTTAAATGGCGGTGGCTGATCTCGATAGAATGCTTGCATCGCTTCATGAGTTATAATTTGCTCACTATCACTTGCAATCATGAAGGCTTTGCGAGCCTGTTGCCATGGTTCTTCTGAATTTATAATTTCGCTTAACTTTTCACTATTGTATTTTCCATAATAGCTAAGTACTGCCATTATAAAATCGGCATCGTTTTCAACGACCTTTTTTGCATCACCCAAAGGCCATTGTGAAACCATAAAAAGTCGGTGGTGTTCTTTAAACAATTCATAAACAATTGGACCAAAAGCCCACGCGAGAATTTTTTCTTGATAAAGTGGTTTACCACGTAAAGTGATATGCCAGGCTTGTAAATAATACATTAGCCTTTGCAGTTTCATGGTTGACATGGCACCCTGATTTTGCAGAATGTATGCCGCAATATCGTGTATGTTAGTCATTATTAGTAACCCTCCCCAAGTTATTTTTATCTTACAGCGGTGCGTTTAATTTGGATAAAAATTTACCATAAACAATTCGGATGAAGCTCACGGATCTCAGGGTCGCAAGTAATAAGTGTAGCATTAGCTAATTGGCTTTGTGCTATAAGCATTCGGTCAAAGGGATCACCATGTTCGGTTGGCAGCAGACCTGCTCGCACCGCATGCTCTGGCCTTATATCAAGACTATTAAAGCCCCAGGTTTTATGCAAAGCAGGATATCGGTTTAAATATTCTTCACAGCCGATAAGTTTGCCTTTGCGTTGTTTAATGGCAATTTCCCATAAAGTGGCAGTGCTCACTAAGATAATATTTTGTATCTCAAGAATTATTGCTTTGGCCCGCCTACTAAGATTTTTATCGTCATTTATCCACCATAATAAAGCATGAGTATCTAATAAATATATTTGATTCATCCCCAATTGCTTTCATCATCGTTAGTAATCGGCCCAGTAATATCGCCTTTAATCTGACCTTTAAATGTACCAGGGCGTCGGTCGATATTACTATTAATTGGCACAATACGCGCATAATCACGCCCAGATTTTGCCACTATTACTTCATCACCACTATGAGCACGCTCAAGTAACTTAGAAAAATGCGTTTTGGCTTCGTGAATATTTGCGCGATAGACCATAATTCTAGACTAAGTCATAAATTATAGTCATGTCAAGACATAGTGCAATTGATTGTTCAAATATTGCCCTATTGACCTCGCTAGTTACAAATGCACATGTTGATTTGCAATGACGATTAAAAAAATTATTAAAACATTAATTTTTGCTTGCGCTTACGCCTTTGGCTTTTTGTCTTTGCAAATTGCTAATGCAACCCCTGGCACTTACCAAAAAAATAACGTCGTCATTGCGCAAGCGGGGCAAAAAAATGACAAGGCGAAAGTAGAGGTTCTGGATTCCCGCTTTCGCGGGAATGACGGGAAAAATGAAGGCGGGAATGACAAAGAAAATGTATGCGATAAAAATAGTGTCAGAAAAAACGAAGAAGATATCCAAAAGCAACCCTTCATGATCACCGCTGTTGGTGACGTACAACTTGGACGTGCGTGGCCTGAAGCTAAAGCTGCGCTACCGCCTGATGGTCCTAATACCATTTTGCAATTTGTACGCGAATTACTAATTAACGATGGCCTTACCTTCGGCAATCTCGAAACCGCCTTAGCTGACAGTGGCGATAGCAACAAATGCCGGCGGGGCTCAAAAGTTTGCTATGCTTTTCGTGCCCCAAGCTCTTATGCAGCCACGCTTGGGGCTAACGGTTTTGAAGTCATGAGCAATGCCAATAATCATGCTGGTGATTTTGGTGAAGCCGGTCGCCAAGCCACCCGTGAAGCTTTAACCAAGGCCAATATTGTTTGGGCGGCAGGCGTCGATGAAATAGCTTCATTTACCCATCAAGGTAGGCGTGTGGTGCTAATTGCTTTTGGCTATGGCGCCAATATGAATCAGGTACAAAATATTGAGGCCGCTATTGCCTTGGTCACCCGCGCCCGCCAAAATCATGATATCGTCATAGTCTCAATGCATGTAGGCGCTGAAGGCAGCCGAGCCAATCATGTCACAAAAAAGCGTGAAATATTTTTAGGTGAAGACCGCGGTAACTCTTATGCCTTTGCCCATGCCGTAATCGATGCGGGCGCTCACCTGGTAATAGGGCATGGCCCTCATGTTTTACGAGCATTTGAAATATACCGTGGTCATCTTATAGCTTATTCACTGGGTAACTTTAGTGCTTGGTATAGCTTTAATTTATCTGGACCATTAGGCATTAGTGGCATATTGCAAGCCCAACTTGATAAAGATGGCAAGTTATTAACAGCTCAACTATTGCCAGTTTCACTTGATGGTGGTGGCATACCTAAGCCTGATCCACAAAAACGTGCGATTAAAATTATTCGTCAATTATCCCAAGCTGATTTTGGTAATCCGGTTATTGATGAAAATGGCCTTTTTAAACCATAAAAAATACCGCAAATCATAAAAATCGTCGTTGACCCATACGATCACGGTGTGCATACTTCACCGCCACAGTGAACATTATCCACGAAAGCTCAGATACCGTCCGCGCCTTTATGGAGGCTGAAGACATCGCTCGACGCGCTGCCCAACCTCCTTCAAGTGTCCATTTATTATTAGCTTTATTCACCTTTCCGAATCGCGCCCAGGTTTTACTCGAAGAACGTGGTCTTGATGAAGACCTCATCTTACGCGAAATTCGCGTGCTTGAAGACGAACCTCGCGGTAGTTTATCGCAACTTCGTGAAAGAGCTAAAGAAATTGCCCGAGGCACTAGTTCAAAAGATGTCGATTGTTTACATATTCTTATTGCTTTAACCCGTATGCGCGATTCCTTCGCTTATCATTTGTTAGAACGCACCAATACTTCACTCACAGCGCTGCGCAACCTTGCTGTTAGTTTTGTCACCGGCAATATGCCACGACGTTATCGCTTTGTTGGCGGTCGTTCAGAAAAATCGCCAACTCTATCGAAAACCCGTACAGCATTACCAAGTGTCATCGAACGAGAAGATATCGAGCCAATTTCTTACAAACCTAATCCAAACGACAATCAATCCTTAAAACCTGCTACCAGCAAAACGTCTTCAAACCCACCAAGTGCACAAGCTACTAAAACAAGTCAAAAAGCCAAAACTAATGTTGTTGCCCAAACAACTTCGGTTGCTGAAAAACCCATAGCCTCGCGAATTGCTGAAATTGCCCCTAATTTAGCGGCATGCGGTATAGATTTAACTGAGCGTGCCCACGAAGGTCTACTTGATATGGCTATTGGTCGCGACCGCGAAATTGAAGCAGTGATTGATATTTTAGGTAAGCGTCGCGCCAATAACCCGGTTTTAGTTGGTCTACCCGGGGTTGGTAAAACTGCTATTGTAGAAGGACTTGCCGTCAAGATTGCTCGCAATGATAGTGATATTGGCAATTTAAATAACCGGATTATCTTTGCACTTGATACCGGTGCTTTAGTTGCTGGTACTAGTTTACGAGGGGCCTTTTCTGAACGTCTTGGTGCCATAAAAACTGAGGTCGCACAGGCTAATGGTGAAATTGTTGTATTCGTCGACGAATTGCATACATTAATTGGTGCAGGTTCTAGCGGTGAAGGTGCACAAGATGCTGCTAACGAATTAAAAAATGCGCTAGCACGTGGTGAATTTCCTTGTATTGGCGCTACTACCTTTGATGAATATAAAAAGTATATTGAAAAAGATGCCGCTCTTGAGCGTCGTTTCACCCCACTGCAGATCGATGAGCCTTCAATTGATGAAGCTATTTTAATACTTGAAGGTGCTTTAACCCCTTACGCTGACCATCATAATGTTGCTTATAGTCTCGACGCTATTCATGCCGCCGTACAACTTTCGCATCGCTTTATTAACGAACGTAAATTGCCTGATAAAGCATTTGCCGTAATCGATTTGGCCGGTTCACGCGCTAAAAGACGCGGCGCTAATAATGTTGAAAGACTTGATGTTGCACGAGTAGTGCATGAATGGTCAGGAGTACCTCTTGATCGTCTCGCCGAGGCTGATGCTGATCGCTTTGCCCAAGCTGAACAAATCATTGGTGAAAAACTAATCGGTCATAAAGATGTTGTAGCTGCGGTTTGTCGCTCGCTACGACGCGGCTTTGCTGGTTTTAACGGCAAACGCCCTATGGGTAGTTTTTTATTTTTAGGGCCCACCGGGGTTGGCAAAACCGAACTCGTCAAAATTCTTGCCGAATTTCTTTTTGGACAACGAGATGCTTTAGTTCGTGTTGATATGAGTGAATTATCTGAACCCCATTCGGTCGCACGTTTAGTAGGAGCACAGCCTGGTTATGTCGGTTATGAAGAAGGTGGGCAACTTACCGAAGCTTTGCGACGTCGACCTTTTCAAATTGTGCTTTTTGATGAAATAGAAAAAGCCCATCGCGATGTATTGGCCTTATTATTACAGATACTTGATGAAGGCCATTTAACCGACTCGCGTGGCAGACGTATTAGTTTTACCAGCACTTTGGTTATCCTCACTTCTAACTTAGGTTCTGATCAAATCTCTAGTACCGGAAAAACTATTGGGTTTGGCGGTAGCACTTCTAACGCTAAAGAAAACAATAGCATACTTAATGCCGCCAAGCATAATCTGCCACCTGAATTATGGGGTCGACTTGATGAACGTCTAGTATTTAATCCATTAAGCAAACAAGAAGTTCAAAATATTGCTATGCTTATTTTGGCAGAAAGTTCTCGCTCTTTATTTAGCGAGCGCGAGATTACTTTAGAATGGAATGTTGATACTGCTGATTTCTTAATGAGCCATGGCGGCTATACCCCTGAAACCGGGGCACGTGGTATGCGGCAAGCTATTCAACGTTTAGTTGAAACACCTATCGCTGAGAAAATTTTAAGCGGTGAATTAAATAATGGGGATGTAGTGCGGTTATCACTAAATAACAACGCCTTAAATATTGCCCCTATTTCAAAGATAACCACACCACCTAATGAAGCAACACTAGCTTAATTAAGTACACAAGCAGCTAAGTCTTAATCATTAAATGGCCATAAATAATTCGATAAACCTTAGCTAATGCTAGGGCCTTGAAGGTGAGAGTTTTGACCTTCCCATCATAAAAAAAATAAAATTTATCTTCATTACTATCAAATATTGCATTTTTTCGTAGTTTCGCCGATTGTGCGCCAACTTTAAATTAAAACACACATTGTTTTAAAAACATCAAGGAGATGGTTAGCAATGGTAAAAACTCATAAAGTTGCGCTACTTGGAGGGGATGGCACCGGCCCAGAAGTAGCGCGTGAAAGTCAAAAAGTTATCGATGTTGCTGCCAAAAAGTACGGTTTTAAAATCAACTGGCAAGAATTTGACTGGGGTGGTGATCGCTATCTTAAAACTGGCGAAGTATTGCCAGCTGGGGCAGCCGACACTTTACGTCAATTTGACGCCATTTTACTTGGTGCTATTGGGCATCCAGATGTTAAACCTGGTATTTTAGAAAAAGGCATTCTCCTTAAACTACGTTTTGAATTGCAACAATACATTAATTTACGCCCAGTTAAATTGTATCCAGGGGTTTGGACGCCACTTAGAGACAAGGGACCAGAGCATATTGATTTTGTAGTAGTACGTGAAAACAATGAAGGTCTTTACACCGGCGCTGGTGGTATTGTTAAACAAGGAACTCCAGAAGAAGTTGCAATTCAAACATCGGTTAGTACTCGCGCTGGTTGTGACCGTTGCTTAAAGTTTGCCTTTGAGCTTACTCGTCGCCGTAATAAAAATAAGCAATTAACTCTAGTTGGTAAAACCAATGTTCTCACCTTTGAATTTGATTTGTGGGAGCGTGCTTTTCATCAAATGGGTGAAAAATATCCTGATATTAAACGAGATTATAACCATGTTGACGCTTGCTGTATGTGGTTTGTAAAAAATCCTGAGTGGTATGACGTTATTGTTACTAATAATATCTTTGGCGATATCATCACCGACCTTGGTGCTATGATTCAAGGGGGTATGGGTATTGCGGCTGGTGGCAATCTTAACCCGGATCCTGGTGGTGTATCTATGTATGAGCCTATTGGTGGCTCAGCACCAAAATATACCGGTAAAAATGTAATTAATCCAATGGCTGCTATTGGTGCTGGCGCCATGTTACTTGAATATAGCTTAGGTGAAAATGAAGCCGCAAAAGCCATTGAACGAGCTATGATGAAAGCCACTTCGGAGCGAATGCAAAGCCAAGCCGCCGGTAAAATGGGCATGGGCACAACTCAAGTTGGCGATATGGTTGCTCAAATGGTTGCCGACGGTATTTAGTGCTAAAAAATGGGAGCTATTATTTTTTCTTGCTCCCTTTCATTAATGTAACTCGCATATACAAATCTGCATAACGGCTTATGTGTTGGGTGATATCAAACCGTGCATAAGCCTTTTTGCATTCAGTTGCATAATCAACTTGATTGATTGTTTTAAAAACCTCGACTATTCCTTGAGCCATTGCCATAGGATTCGCATCAACCAATCGTCCACATTTATTGCTTACAAGGTGTTGTGCCCCAGCATGGCATGCTACAACTGGAATACCAGTAGCTAAATAATTTAATACTTTAATAGGAGCACCGGCATGCATAATACGTGAGCAAACACCAACTGTTGCCAATGCGATTAAAGCTCTTATTTCACTTTGACTACTATATTGATAAAAATCTACACGATCACGAACTGCAATGTACTGATGTGTTTTTAAAAATTGTTCTTCATCATGATGTGAAGCGATAAGTAAACGCACCGCTGGCAGTTGATGCCGCAAAATTTGTATGGTTTGATAAAGTAGTGGCAAATTTTGATATGCATCTGGATTACCGGTGTAGATTATCCAAGGACCACGACCTAACTTTTTTGCAATGTCCGCTTTAATTATGGGATCAAGCTCACCAAGGTCGGCGGCATTAATACCTGGTGGTATCGTAAAAATTTTCTCTTTTGCAACACCAAAACTTTGATAAAGAGCTCGCTGGTGCGAATCAAATACAATTACAGCGTCTGCCAATCGTGGTAAAGTGTTATCAAAAACTCGTCCTGCAAAACCTGCAAAAGAAGTAATGGAAGATAATTTAAAATAGGTCGGCAACTCTAAACCAAGAGCACTATGAGCATGGTATATTAGGGGTACATGCAATATTTTTTTCAACAGTAAGCCTAAAGCTAAAGCTTCAAAACCGTGAGCATGAATTACTTCAAATTGTTGGTGATACTTCGCATGCAGAGCTTTAACTAATAGGTATAAATCTAATAGAAGCTTTTTAAAGCTTGGTCCACTTCGATTCGATTTAGTGTGTCCTTTAAAATCACCAAAATTATATGTGAGCAATTTAACGTTAAAACCTCTATCAGTCATACAATTTACAAGATGACGGATCATTACTTGCGTGCCCTGACTGGTCGGAAATGGACAGGCGGCAAGCATAAGAATTGAAGGTTTTTTAAATACTAAAATATCTTCATTGGTGCTAATCATTGCTACTTTACTTTTAAATTAGGTCTTAAAAAATGGTTAAACCTCAAATTGAAGTTCTTTCTTATGTATTGCCCGAACAAATGATTTTACATCAGAAAAAATGGCATTTAAAACTTCTCGAATTTTTAATGCTCCTTTAACAGAAAATGACACCGTTAAAATTAATTCATTTTTTATTAATATTGCATTTTGAACAGCTTTTCTAACATCGTGTTCATGAACTACTTTTTTGCGCGCAACCTGCATTATTTGAGTTGTACGAGCTAAAAACTGATTTAATTCAATCTGCGCATCATATATTTTTAATGAATCGATTGTTATTGCATAAGTAATAGCTCTAATTTTTTCACTTACCGCCGTAGCTTTTTCATCAATTAAATCTGCCTGAAAAATATGTAATCCCTCTGCAAGCTGATTATTTAACAAAGTTACCCATTGCATTGGTGAAACTTCCTGTTTGCACAAACAATCAAAATATTCAGCAGAGCTAGAAATTCCCGTAGGACATGCTGGTGAAAAGCTAACTTTTGGGCGTGGTGTATATCCCTGGCTATAGCAAACCGGCATCCTGCTATAGCGAATAGCTCTTAAAATATGACTAGTTGTTTCTAACTGTGAAAAATAAACTGCAGCCCCAAACTTTTGATAGCGCATGCGTATTCGCACACGTTGATTTTCTGTTGCATCATTCTCTATACAATTATTGAGGCTATTTTTTAATTTTTCTTGCCGACAATCAGTCTTAGCTAAACTAACATCTGGAGCTGAGTATATGATCTGGCGTAACTCAGTTGTTGCTTTTTTAAGGCTAATTTTTTTCTTGTATGGGTCAGCTCGATCACAGGCACCACATGCATAACAACGATCGCTACGAGTACAATCTTGGGTCGATAAAAGCTGCAACGCGCGTTTGCGTTCACGACGTAAAAACTTTTTTAGTGGCCCAACATGCAAATGATCCCACGCTAATAAATTGTTGATATCACGAACCTCTAAATAATCATCTGCAGTAATACCTACGGACTTAAAACACTCTGAAAATGCTTGTTCCCATTTTGATATATCAAAAAAATCACTCCAACCATCAAGTCGGCAACCAATTCGCATTGCTTTTTCGATAGCATCAGCTAATTGCCTATCACCTCGCGCTAAAACTCCTTCAACATATGATTGTTTGGGATCATGATAACGTATTTGAATACGATGATTTCTCAATTTATCACGTAAATAATGTAACTTAGCTTTTGTTTCATTAACCGTTATTTGCCGCTCCCACTGTAGCGGTGTATGGGCTTTTGGAACAAAAGTTGAAACCGCAACCGTAATACTAGCCGAACGATTAATTTGTCTGGCTGCTATACGGGATTTTTTGGCTAAGTTGACTATCGCTTCTAAGTCCGTCTTTTCTTCACTTGGTAACCCAATCATAAAATACAACTTGATAGTACGCGCTCCAGCACTAACGGCTGCTATTACCGCATTGATTAAATCGCTTTCATCGTTATTTTTATTGATTAACTTTCGTAAGCGATCACTGCCAGCTTCTGGGGCAATAGTAAAACCCGAAGTAGAAATTGCATTTAATCGTGTGGCAATTTCATTAGTTAAAGTTTCACTACGAAGTGATGGTAATGACAACTCAACATGCTCTTTTTCGCATAAAGTTAACAATTCATTAAGTAAGTAATTTATCCCACCGTAATCACCAGCAGATAACGATAATAAACCAATAGTATCAACACATGCAGTATCTAATGCCTCACGAGCAATCGACAATACTTTATCTGGCGAACGTTGGCGCACTGGACGTTGAATCATCCCCGCCTGACAAAATCTGCAACCTCGACTACAACCTCGTTGAATTTCAATTGCAAAACGCTCATGTATGGGTTTGACATTTGGCTGTATTTGTTTGACTGGGTAGCTTAAATGCTCAAGATCAGCTAAACGCCGTCGATAAACTATTGGTATGGTTTCACAAGTGTAAAGCTGTTGTTTTTGTACAGATTTAGCTTTTATCGAAGTTACATGAATCCCATTATATTGAATATCATAATGAAAAGGTACATATACACCATCAATATTAGCTAACTCATGTATTGCCTCTAAACGGCTAAGTTTTTTCTCGCGACGCAACGAGGCAATATAAGCAATATCTAAAATAGCTTCTTCACCATCACCTATAAGAAACGCATCAAAAAACGGTGCTATTGGTTCAGGATTGGTCGCATTACTACCACCTCCAATTACTAATGGTTCGTCTTCTTTTCGATGTTGTGAACGTAGGCTAATACCACCTAATTCAAGCATTGCCAAAATTGTCGGGTAAGCTAACTCATATTGTAATGTAAAACCTACAACATCAAACGCCCTTAAAGGGGTACGTGTTTCAAGCGACCAAAGCAGCACGTTACGCTCTCGCATAAGCCGCTCTAAATCATGGGCTACAGCGTTAACTCGTTCTGCGGCATAATCTTTTTGTTGGTTTACAATATGATAAAGCAACTTATAGCCAACATAACTTTCAGCAATTTCATATAAGTCGGGAAAACATAAAGCAATACGAGCTTTAACCGGAGTGGATTTGCAAACAGAATTTAGTTCGTAACCCGTATAGCGTGCAGGTCGCTCAACTTCTGATAATAGAGAATTGAGTTCGTCCCACGTTAATTGTGTATTTGAATACAACCAATGCCTCTGATTAGCGTGAAGAAGGTTATTTAAAACTTCTAAGGTGCTATTTTATCTAAAATTCTATCAAGTTCGTCTAATGAATTAAAAAATATTTCAACACTGCCTTTGCCATGTCTATTACGCAGGCGAACTTTTGTACCTAAAGCACGCAACAATCGTTCTTCAACATTTCGTTCAGCCGACGATACTTTTTCTTTTATTTTCTTATTATTTTGCTGAGCAAGGCGTACATTACGCTCTGTTTCTCGTACCGTAAGTTTTCTATCAATAATATCTTTAGCGATTTTACGCAAAAGCGCATCATCGCCAAGTGACATTAAAGCTCGTGCGTGACCTGCAGTAAACTGACCATTTGCTAATAAAGCCAAAACATCTTTTGGTAAACGAATGATACGTAAACTATTAGTAACTGCTACTCGGCTTTTACCTACAGCTTTGGCTACTTCGTCTTGAGTTAAACCATGATCATTGATCAAGCGATGATATGCTTCAGCTTCTTCAATGGGATCTAAATCTTGACGTTGAATATTTTCTATTAAAGCTATTTGTAATACCTCAGTATCTGAAAAATCTTTAACAATGGCAGGTATTTCATGCAGCCCTGCTTTTGCGGCAGCTCGCCAACGACGCTCACCGGCGATGATTTGATAACCTTCACCTTTGCGGCGAACTAATATCGGCTGCAATACTCCTTGTTCTTTGATTGATTGAGCAAGCTCTAACAAAGCATCATCATTTATAATTTTTCGTGGTTGCTCGCGATTTGGTAACACCTTCTCAATCGGCAGTTGTCGCAAACCAGACGATGGACTACTAAAACTGCCCGTTGGGGAATTAGGTATTAGTGCGGCTAAACCTCGACCAAGAGCTTTTCGTGGTCCAGTATCTTTGTTGGGATCCATATTCATGTTTTTTACCAAAAATTAAAACAAGTATTTAGGGGATGTCCCTAATCAAGCAGCAGCTTGAGGTGAATTTTCCATGAGTTCTTTAGCTAAATCAAAGTAGCTTTTACAACCTCTTGATGAAGCATCATATAATAAAATTGGTTTACCAAAACTAGGTGCTTCTGAAAGCCGAACATTTCGCGGAATTACTGCCTCAAATACTCTACCACCGAAATTGTTGCGAACATCTTCAGCTACTTGACGGGCGAGATTATTACGTGCATCAAACATGGTCAGCAACACCCCTTCAACTTGCAAATTAGGATTAGGACCAGCCTGAATCATTGAAATAGTTCTTGATAGTTGACTTAATCCCTCAAGAGCAAAATATTCACACTGTAGCGGAATTAAAACTGAATCTGCCGCACAAAGTGCATTTAAAGTTAAAATCCCTAAAGATGGTGGACAATCTAAAAAAATTGTTTCATCACGATCAGCAAATTCTTTTAGGGCTTCACGTAGGCAAAAAAAGCGGTTTTCCAAACCTACTAATTCTACTTCAGCTCCATAAAGATCTGCCCCGGATGGAATAACCTCTAACGTTGGCAACTCAGTGGGCCGACGTAATGAACCTAAAGTTGTATCACCAAGTAAAGCAGCATAAAGACTTTCTTCAAGAGGCTGTGGCCCTATACCCAAACCACTAGAAGCATTAGCTTGCGGATCAATGTCAATAAGCAATACACGTCGCTCAGCAGCAGCTAATGTAGCAGCAAGATTTACTGCTGTCGTTGTTTTACCAACCCCACCCTTTTGATTAGCAATCGCTACTACACGAGCCATTAAAATATCCTCCACCTACTTTGGCTTAATAAACACCCAAATTGAATTAGTAGATATCACAAAATTTGATGCCATCCATCAATCATAAAAATATCTTAAGCACCAGAAGGCAGTACCAAACTTATACAATTAATAGATCTCTATGTACCTTTGTTGTTCATTTAATAAATTATACGAATGAACTTTTAATGCTTTTTCTGATATTTCGCTGCGATAAGCCAGTAATATACCATTAGGTAGTATCCATTTTTTACAAGCTAATAATTCATCTACTGAAGAAAAAGTCGCCCGCGTTACCCCAGCATCATATTGCTTATCAGGTATCGCAGTTGTTGCACCACAAATAACTCTGGTGTTTGTTATACCCAAACGCGCAATGCAAGTCTCAAGAAACGATACGCGTTTTAGCCTTGGTTCTAACAAAGTAAAATTGTTCTGAGTTAGCGCTATTGCTAAAGGTATTCCCGGAAAGCCTGCGCCCGAACCAAAATCAATAATCTCACCTTTTGGTAATAAAACTGCTCCCTCGAGACTATCACGATAATGCAGCCAAGCTGCCTCAACATCGTCTAAAATTGCAGTTAAATTAACCCGAACATTCCAAAGTTTAACTAATTGCCAATGCTGGGCAAATTGTGACTTTTGCGTCTCATTTAAACTGCTATTTATCTGAGAAACTGCAAGTTCTAACGTTGTATTAAATGAATTGAGGGTCTGGTGTTTCACGTGAAACACTTATAACACAAGGTTAACAATAACAACCACTTCTTTAAGCTGACTCTTGATTCTATCTCAGTATTTAACCGATTTTTTGAGCTTTATTGTCCCATGCTGGGATGGTCAAAGCCGCGGTTGTAGCATATCATAGAAATGAAAGAATACCGACGCGGCGCACATACAGTATTTGAAATACATGTTCCTCTAGTGTGGTGTACTAAGTAAATGCGAGGTCATATATCAAAAGATCATGTTCATTTATTTATATCAATACCGCCACAAGTATGTATCAGTCGTTTAATGCAATATTTAAAAGGAAAAAGTGCATTTAAAATAATGCAAGAGTTCCCAAATTTAA
>JAFGEK010000142.1 GCA_016931625.1 Deltaproteobacteria bacterium
TACGGTTGAACCCGCTAAAACTTCTGTTTTGAAATTGGGGTATCGTAAAAACAAAGTATCACCTGAGCCATTATTTTCACGATAAGCCAACGTATAGGCAAAGCTATACGACCAACCAGGCGACCATAAATAGGGCCAATTAATGGTGGCTAAAGACGCACTTGTATTTGTTGATTGCGGCATGGCGGCTTGCGATGAATATTTTCGCCATATGCTCAGCAAATCATTGCCATCATGTATTTCAACATCGGCATTGTTAACGCTATAGGTAACGTTACCAGTAATTACATTAGTTGGATTTCCTATTGTGTCTTCATCGCATTCATCAGGGTCTGGTGGTTCAATTGGCTCGCATTCATCCCATTGGCCTTTAAAACATGCTGTTCCGCAACAGCCATCGGTGATCTCTATAGTTGGGGCACCACCCATATTCTCCATTGCACAACAAGCACCGGTTGGCTGGCATAAACAATATGAATTACCGCCACAATTACAAGCCATATATTCTGCGCCAATGTTGTTATATCTTGCATCTTCAACAGTACATATTCTTTTAGCAGCGTTATTATTGCCAATACAATGTTGTATTGAAACTAGCCCATATGCGCTTGCACAAACACGCATATCACCAGGTGTGCAGTCTTCTTGTGCGAAAGATGTTGAAGGTATTAAAAATATTGCAGCGCAGATGATTATTACTGAATCGATTGTTTTGTTTAAATCTATTCTCATTGGCACACCTCACAACCTAAACCTTCGTCAATTTGACCATTGCCGTTGTTGTCTAGCCCATCGCAAATTTCTATAGCACCTGCATGGGTATTAGGGTCATTGGCAGCAGCATTAGTCTCGCAAGCATCACCCATGCCATCACCATCAACATCGCTTTGATTGCTGTTAGCAACATTGGGGCAGTTATCTACTTCGGCGCAAAGATTATCTTTATCAATATCGTTAAGCTTATCTTTCGGGCAGATATCGCAAACATCACCAATACCGTCATTATCACCATCTATTTGCGCATGCTTTTCTTGCACCAAACAAGCAAGCTCATTTGTGACTACATAAGTATTTGCGTTTAACGGGCAGTTATCTAGTTCATAGCTAAGCCCATCGCCGTCAATATCATCTAGGCGTAAGATAAAACTAGCATAATTAATTGCTGCAGCATTTGCCGCTATCTTACCTTGATATTCTGCACTTGCTGATAGCGGTAGTGATACTGAATAAGCTTTGTTTGTTACTATAGCTGTAACAATATCAGATGTCGGTTTTGTAAACTGAGCGACTACTTCACCGGTGTTATTTGCACTGCCAACTACAGCAAGTTCGCTAGCAATATTGTTTTGTGATGAACGACTAAAGGTGAGGCTATCAATTGTTACATTTGCCTCATTGTTATTAATCATTGCAAAATACGCTAAGGTTGGGTCTGGCAAAATATTAGCAGCCGTATACAAAGTAGTATTGCAACTTTGTAGTCTAGAAGTTCCAGGCCCTATATAGGCATTACGTTTAGTATACTTACAAGATGTATAGGGTACGCCTATTTTAACAATGTTTTGCTTAGTACTAACAACTATTTCATCTAGGCGAGTTAGGGCAACATTTACCACATCGTGTAAACAAGTAGTGCGCACGCTAGTAGCGCTGCAACCACCTTGGTCATCGCCACTCAATAAAGTTAAAAAGCCTTTTGGAGTTAAAGCCCATAACTTATCATTAGCAGCAAATACAACACCGCCCGTAATATTGGCAGTTAAACCATTTACTTTGGCGAGTTTTAATTCAGTACGTCGCTGACAATTACTTAACGCTTGCTCACTAAGTGATTGCTCACCACCACCTAACAAAGTGATGATTGCGCCTGGTGCAATTTCACAACCTGCAATCTTTTTTGTTTGTGGTGAAAAATTTGCTGCACGAATACGATAATCAGTAGTGTTTATAATATCTGTAAATAATACCAAACCATCAAAGGCTTCGTAGCGTGACTTAGGCGTTAGAGTTATATGCTCAATTTGACCGATTGGAATATCTTCTGTGGTTTGACCTTCTAATAATATTACTATTGTCTGCTGGCTCGCTATTGGCGTGCCCAGCGGCAGGGTTAAACTAGCATCACTTAAATTATATGCCTCAATACGACTGCCAATACCATCACTAATTGCGCTAAAGACTAATGCCTCATAACTAATTGCCATACTTGTAACTTGCGGTTTTGGTGCGTTATTGTTTTGCGGATTTAAAGCCACACTAAGTTGCAAAATTTCACTCAACCTAACTGGGTTATCTTCGGTACTTTCTGGTGTATTCATTGTTTCGCAGCGCTGCTCTATATTGCCAGGCCAATCAAGCGCCATAATATGACAACCGCATGTTGTCTCGCTGCAAGCACTTTCACCACGAGGTGTATTACATTGTGCTGCCAAGGTTAAATTATATGCTGAGCCACTCGTGATTGCGGTGAACCTACTTACAATATTGGGTGTATTGTTATTAGCCAACTCGTTTATTGATACTTTATTTGCGCTAGCTATAGCAGTAGGTAGCTCAACTTCGCGCCAAGAATTGCTTGGTATACGAGCTAAGGCGGTAAACTGTTGACTATTGCCGTTGTGCTGAAGCAAGGCTCGCCAATCGCCATTAAAACCAACATCAAGATCAGCTAGCTGACTACTTTGGCCAGCAAGACCTAAACTTGTTTGTAAATCACTTAAAGGTAAGCTAGTGGCAACTAAGCTGCTGTCGCTATCTAAAACAACTGCTTGTATAGTGGCACTGTGTTTAGGCTGAATCGTTGCACTAATAAGATGTTGCTCAGTGTCGATAGTAATTTTACTTATTTGCTGCCAAGAAGTTTGGTCATCATATATAGCTACCAAGTTTATTGCCGATTCTTTGCTAGCTAAAAAATTTACAGCGTCAGGGCTAAAGCTAAAAGTTACTTTAACTTCTTTAGTCAACTCAGCGCTGCTATTAAATATAATAGCCGGAGCAACCGCCATGCCTGAATGTGATAATGCGGCTGTTGCAGGCTTCAGCGAAATATAGGTAGCACCATATTGATAAGCAGCTAAGTAACAACAAGCAATTTAGCGCGAGAAATTATACGGTGTTTCTATTGGCAGCATAATTGTAATTACACCGATACCATTTTTATCTGGGCCAATCACTGCCTTAAATTTCATAATTTTAGTTTGTTGATTGCTCAAAGAAATTCGTACACGAAAGATAATTATGTTTGTATTGCCACGACGCATAGCCACTCGAAACAGCGTAAAGAGTATTTCACATAACCGAGTAGCTTCATTTATCCCCCATGCTTGTGTGTGCTGATTACAAACAATATACTGACACCAAATTCTATGAGTTAATAATACCTGAACGTTGAAACCGATTTCATTAGCGGGTTTGCTTACATCAATGAGTAGATCTTCATTATGTTTTTGAGCGTTAGAAGAATTGTGAACAAGACCATTAGTAAACATGGGTCACCTTTCCTTTTGTCGTTAAGAGTTGAGTAATCGAGTGAGAGAGGTGGAAATAAACATCATTATGCGATGCGTTATTTAGGCATTAATATTCAATTTTAATAAAATTACAGCTTTAATGAGGCAAAAAAACCTTCGTTAAATGATCTACAAAGCCCTTCAGAGCGCTTTTTAGGGTTAAGAACACCGGTTTATACGGATAATTGAAATTTTTAAGCGTCTATGGGCTTCTATGGCTTATAAACAATAACTTCAAAATTACACCGACTAATGTGAGTTAGGTGGTGTGAATGTATCTACCATCGGCCATAGCGAAGATCTCTATGTGCTGAAATTCTTTCAACGAAAGGTGGTCGGTTATTAATCAGAGCTTGATGCTTGGCGTCATCTATTTCTTTTGGTATATCTAAAATCTCTTTAGTAAGATATGGTTGAATAAATTCTGAAATTGCTAACGGAAATAACATCCCTGTTATATTCATTAGTCCATTCGCACTGACTCTATAAAGAATTCCGTTATTTAAAAGCCCAGCAACTACTGGGTCATCTGTAGGCATTTCAATTGTATTCTGGTTAGTAATATAAAATTCACGCAACACAGATTGTTCCTCTCTATCAATATTTTTTAGATATGCAACAGCTAAGGATTTAATGTGTATATTGGTAATTTTTCTTATGACTTTAAAGATTATTTTTATTATTAACATAGCTGTGCTTGCAATAAATAATATACCGAACCACTTCCCATAGGATTGTAATAATTTGTTTACATGAAGATGAGACAACCACTGTTCAGGTAGTAAAAGAATAAATCCTGAGACAAACCAAAACAGCAGTACTGGCCTAAGTGGTATGTCCTTTATTGTTAAAACCTTTATAAGCAACTCTTTCATAGTAACCCCGCCTCTTCTCCATATACCATTACTACCTAAATAAGTACCGGGTACCGGTATTTTTTCGATGATGCATAATATTCATACAAGGCTTGGCACACAACTATACGCCGGATTACGTCTGCCACTCAATCGTCGTAAATAATTGGCGGTAACATTAAGGTTAGCATGACCGAGATGCTCCATTACGTCCATAAGTTTTGCACCACCTTCTTCGGCAAGTTTTGCCCAAGTGTGACGTCCGACATGGCTACCAGTTATTTTAACTTTAGCTTTTCGTGCATATCGTCGAAACTGGCGATATATACGATCGGCACTCATGCGAGCAGATGTTTTGCGGTAGCCACTAATTTTAGCGATAAGCAAAGGTGAATTCGTGTTAATTGAGTCATCGCGTGTTTCGATATATCGTAGTACTAAGTTATAAACATGTTGTGGCAAATCTACTACACGTGGTTTTGCTCCCTTGCCAATCACTCGCACTCTAGTGAACGATTCATGGTCCTGTTGCTCTAACGAAATATCGCCAATGTTAAGCCGCGCCACTTCACTTACACGCAATCCACCAAACAATAATGCAATTGCTACAACATCACGTTTACCAATATCACACATAAGATTTATTTGTTCAGTAATTGTCTTTGCTTCTTTAAAAGTTATAGCACGTGGTGAATTATGACGTATACGTGGTATTGGCACATTAAGAGTAGGATTAAATGTTGCATAATTATTCGCAACAACAAATTTAAAATAACTTCTTAAAGCACTAAGTCTCAAAGCTACGGTAGCTGGCCGTTTACCTGACATTGATTGTTTGAAGGCGGCTACATCTTCAATTGTTACTTGGTTTGAATGCAATCTTTTCATGAATTTAAATGCTAATCTTACACTTTCACCATAAGTATCGCGTGTACGACGGCTATTAAGAGTATTAAGCCATATTTTTATGATGTTATTATTATTTTTGTAAACGTTACTTAATGGATACACTTTCGCCCTTGCTCCTATTACAGTCATCTTTTTGCCTTTCATGTTGCCGGGGTAATTTATTGTTGGTATTTAAACTGATTAGCGCTACGCATACTTAATGTAATTTATGGGCAGTATTATTTTATAGTTGCAAACACTCTACCGAAAGCGCCTGCATATTATTAAATTCAATTGCATACATAAGCCAGGCAATATTTTATTAAGTAAAAATCGTCTGCGTTCAAAAAGATCTTGCCCGCGCGCGCGATGTTATTAGGGGAGGGAGACACCTGCACATACTTTAAATTCAATGTATCATATTATCAGGGTCTTCAATATACATCGGCCAACGCTGAATAAATCCTACCGAAGTCGCGACATCACTCCACATTGTTTTTCGAAAAACACATAACTTAAATGATCCAACATTTTCAAACCTTGTTTTGTATGTATAAACAAGTGCATGTCTTCCTCTTGCATCAACAAATTCATATAAATGCGGCTCAAGTTCTTTTACTACTAGTCCACTAATAACTCGTTCATTACATCCAGCCTTTTTTGCTATAATAGCTATTTGCTTATCTTCCTTTTGAGCATTTTCTAACTCTACATGTTTTTGTGCAATTTTATCCACCTCATCAGTCTTCGCACCGGTTTCTTGCATTATTTTTTTTACAACGACCAATAAAGAAAGCGCAACATCATAAGAATTTAAATCCTTACCTTTTGGTTGCGGGTTAAGTTTTAACAACATAGGCACAATGTCTCTAATATACTTTAATGCTTTTTGGCGCAATTTTACATACCTTGCAGACTCGCGTGATTTATTGCTTAACTCTACAATATGCATTAATGATACGACATAGTGTGTGACTTGCTTCTTTTTATACTCACGTTTTGCGCGATTAACCCATTTTTTAATCAGATATATTTCTAAATTTCGGATCCTCTCTAAAACCTTCTGTGCTTCTGGGGTATCAGGAGCATCTTCTATCTTCATCCATATTGCGGTTGCTTCATCTAATGAGACCGGTATTTTTATTTCTACATTATCAAGTAGTTTTGCTGTTTCTGTAGGCCAAGCACGTTGTTTTGCTTCTAGTTGTGCTTTATATGCTGCTTCCTTGGCAGCTTTGCGTTCAGCAATAAAATTCTCTAATTCGGTAGTTGTCGGTATATAGTTAAAAGCGTTGCTATTCGTTTGGTTTTCTATGGATATCGTTGCCCAAAATTCTTTTGCTTTTTTTGGTGGCTGAAAATCAGGTGACATTTTAAATGCAACGTATCCAGCCTTATCCGTCGTGCCCGTGTTAGTGTGCCCATTTGTCCATTTAGCCGTTAGAGATGTATTTACTGAAGGATATCTACTGCAATCACTTGCCTGATTTTTTATAGTTGATTTCGTAATACCTAGATCTTTGGTAGTATCAAATGAACGAATGAGATCAATTATTGGAATAGTTAATAATACAGCCCCGATACCACTTAAAGCTTTACCATGAGTATTGTAGTCAATACATCTTTGCCGCTCTGGTTCACCACTTCTTCTAATAGTGCTACAATGTACGCCACCTTTAGCTAGCATTATCGCACCCGCACCAGCAGCTATGGCACCAAGCACTCCGCTTGTCCATTCTACACCAAGCGTTAAATCGCGCTCTTTAGTACTAACGCCGTTGTTCAGAAAATCGGTAATGACATTGCCATTAACCTCACGTTCGATATCAGCAAATCTATGTCTTGTTTGTTCAAACACTGGCGTGCATGATGTTATATTTGTAACTGAACATTGAAGAATTTGCTTATTTAGCATACACTTTTCGATCTTTGGTTTTGTCACTCGAATAGGATCAAGAGCACGAGTACTAACAAGGCTAGAGTATTCATTAGTTTTAACTTTAAATGTTGCACATCCTGAAAATGCAAGTGTTGCTAATATTAATACCACGATAAAGCATCGTGTGATGTTGTTCTTTACAACGATGGCAATTGCTATAGTTAACCTCAATGTAAACATTTCTTTTCTCCTCTCACAAAGCGATTTTACGTAAATTCTCATAAAAATACCATATGCCATATTATTTAAGCATTCTGTCCTAAATACGACTGTATTGGATATCGATATGATTTGTATGAAATGGCAAAATCAAAAAAAATCCGCAAAAACCGCACTGAAATTGAAGAACGCATACGAAAACGGGTTCGCGCGTTGCGTAAAGACAATAAACTTACTTTGAGTGAAGTCTCTCAACGTTCAGGTTTAACAATTGATGCTGTAGGAAAAATCGAAGGTGGAAGACGTACACCGAGTTTATCGACTTTGCTTAAATTAGCGCGTGCTTTTGAGGTACCACCAAGCGAACTTTTCTCAGAAAATGAGCCTGAATTATCAGCTACATTACGAGCACTTGTAACATTGCTCGATGATAAGCCTATTGATGTTCAGCAAGCCGCTTTAGATATTGTACGCTCACTTCTCACGGTTATTAATGGCAAACGCATAGCTAATAACCGAATACGTGGAAATTAATGCTACCGATGTCTGATACACTAGTGCGCTTCAGTTTTTAGACCTATGCTACATATAAGCGTCATAGACAATTTATTTTTCCCTAGTAAAAACATATATTTAATTTAATAAAATTAAAATTTGCCACAACTATCAAATACACTAGGATCTTTTATTTTTACGAAGACCGGCATCAGAAAGAAAACGATTGGCCAGTTTGTGCCACTGGTGCATAAAAATAATTTCTGGCCCGGGAAAATTACTGATAGTGGTATTTGCTTGTAAGACTTTTACGAATTTGCGCCAATCCTTATTGGATGTCATTTTTTCTATCGCATTACGACCAAATATTTCGACAAGCATTGCAATATACTGCTGTGGTACTGGTAAAGATGATATATTTGATAATTTATAAATATCAAATGGTTCAAAAACGTTCTTTAGTTTGTTTGTTATATCAACCAATTTAAATGCATCACGAGGTTGATACATTGCTTCAGTACGAGTTAGAATAAAACTAGATGGGATTTTCCCAGCATTGCGGCGTTCATGGGCTTTATCATAAATTTTGCATTTTAACTCAGATTTATCTCCACCAAAAAACATATAAAGATTTTTACCGCGACCAACCCAAGACTTCCAAGTGTAACGACCAAAGAACTTATCAAAATAAAATGCAGCAATATCTAAAGGGTAATCAATAGCAAGATCCACTCGTGTTAACCAAATATTTTTTTTCTTTACATATGGGCAAATAAAAATCTTAAAAACATTGCGAATATTCAATGGTGAATCTAAAGCCTTCGAGCCAAAATCGACACGAATAAACTTTCTTTTCTTTTGACCTTTTTCATCAGTAGGACGACAACTAATGTGCACATCAAATTCTTTTATGTGTACTATGGTTTTATAATTTTCATCTGAAGAAAAATTACCAGCCATCTGTTTTTTAATACTATCAAAGTTGGTTCTGCGATTAGATGGTTCTGCTACACACGTTAATCGATCAAGCTTTAACTGTAATAGATCCGTCTTTTTATTTTTTTCATTCTTCTCTTTTTTAATAAAGTCAGTAACACTAATAGTACTTTTTTCTATTTTTGAAAGTCCTTTATAACGGGCTATAAGAGGAACTATTTGTATCATATGGCGCCATTGTTTTATCGATCGTGGTATTTCACCAGACTCATATTTGCTAACAGTACCCTTATCACAAATTAATACTTTAGCTAAATCATTGCCCGTAATACCATTAATACGTCTTTCTTCACGAAGAAGCCGTCCTAAATATGGTACTCTATCATTTTCTAAAATATTGCATGCTAATTTTGTATCATCTGTTTTATTATGGTGTATTTTTGCTGTACTACCGCGCAATTTGTTGCGTCTTGATAATTTGTTAAAGCTATTAAAATTTAACTTTTTAGTACTATGTTTTGTTTTTCCTTTTCGCATAATTTCCTCGGTGCATCGTTATGCATCCGAGCAGTTTCATTGGCCGTTGAGCTCACTTTAACTTGCCACTCTTTTACTATACTGATGAATTCAGATATATTCTCAATACTTTCGCGAGCCTGTTCCTTAGTGATTTTTTGGCCAGCACATTTTTGCCATAACTTTATTGTTTGGCATTTAAATTGCTGCTCTTTTTGCTTAAAATGCTTCAAGATTGCCTAGGACCAATGCGCCACTCAGATACTTCGCGCTGCTTATGGTCCTCGGCTTCAGAGTCGCACTAATAGAGAGGAGCCTATTAAATTTAGTTTTTTATGCACCCATCACGGGAGTCATGAAAGAATAACGTACTAACTACAAATTTCTTCAGTTGCTATTACGAAACGGTAGCTTTTGCCGGCTTGAAGAGTAAGGCTTCTTTTTCCATTGTTAATACCACCCAAAATGCCTTCATTTGATTTATCGCTTGAGCGGGCTCGCATGTTAGATGTCATTCAAAGGATACCAGCTGCACGGGAAGCTTTGGAGCATATCTATGCCACTAAATGAGCCTTCACTTATTCAAGTAGCGGCAAGCGAGCTTCTTCTAGCCGAGCATGATATATCTCAAATAGCTCATAAAGCTTCATTTAACTATCGCAGATATTCTGTTGATAAGCGCAATGGTAGTGGGAAACGCTGGATTCATCAACCGGCTCCTAGCCTAAAAGCAATTCAGCGTTGGATATCACGTCGAGTATTATCTATTTTACCTATTCACCCTTCTGCGTATGCCTATCGCCAAGATTATAGCATTAAAAAACATGCTGAGGCACATTGTCGCAATGCTTATATTCTTCGCCTAGATATCAAAGAATTTTTTCCTTCCATACGCAATAATGATGTTCGCCTATTTCTTAAGCGCTCTGAAAATTTATTACGTAAAGTGCATTTGTTCTCTGATGAAGATTACAATTTTATTATTTTATGTTTATGTCGATTCACACGTGTGGCTATTGGTGCTCCAAGCTCACCGATGCTGACGAATGTAATCTGCTATCACTTAGATGAAAAACTTCATGACCTTGCCGTTAAAAGTGGCCTAGTTTATACACGCTATGCCGATGATCTGTACTTCTCTACCTCGTCTCCAAATCTTTTAAGTAAAATACCGATTGCCGTCGCCACAATTCTGCGTGAGTTAGATTGTCCTGCCCATCTCCACCTTAATCACCGAAAAACTTGCCATAGTTCCAAAAAGCGACGCAGAAAAGTCACTGGTGTCATATTAACACCTGATGGACAGCTTTCTGTTGGCAGAGAACTTAAACGCCGGATAAGAGCTATGGTGCATCAAGTAGACCATCTTGATAATAAAAACAGATTACAACTAGCCGGACTTCTTGGTTATTGCCAAGGAATTGAGGCATCGTTCGTAAATAGGTTATATGTAAA
>JAFGEK010000143.1 GCA_016931625.1 Deltaproteobacteria bacterium
ATGTACTTTTGTACAAAATGCTTTAAAAAAGGCCTTTTTTTCAACATGCTTTGGGGTATTGCCTTTTTCTTATGCTATTAGCAGTACGTATTTATGCCTCTTCGCGCGCAGCGCGATTGGCTCTATAATAAATATTATCGTCAAATCCGAGCCTGAGGAGTATAATATTCTTAGGTTGTTTTTGCATTAATCAGCAAGAAAACCGGAGTGAAATATGATGCGACTAATTGGGTTTTGCGTAGCAGTGTTTTTAGCATTGGCGGTTATAGCCTGCCAAACGGGCAAAAATCATATTAGCTCCAGTAACAATGGAAATACCGATACCGATTATACCAACAATAATGCTGACTCCAATGATGGTTCGCAAGACAATAATAACAGTGATGGCAATGATAATATAACTAACGATGAAGATACAGATGGAGACGGAGAAGATAGCAGTGTGGTTGTGCCATGCGGCAACGGTATAATAGATGCCGGTGAAGATTGTGATGGCAGCAATCTCAACGGACAAGATTGTGATTCCGTGGGCCCTTATGCGGGCGGAGATTTAGCTTGCGCTGAAAATTGTACTTTTAATGTCTCGGCATGCACCTCGCAGCGAAATTGGTTACAGCTAAATGATAAAGTAGCTTTTCTAGTTTCAGACGAAGATTGGCGTTTAGCGCTTACTTTGATTCCGGCTTTAAATTGGACGGCTAACCCCGTTGACTTTGCGCGTTGTGCTCATCCCTATGGTGGGGCAGACAATGTCTGTAGTTACCCAACTTTAATCTATCATGTAGAAGCAGATGGGATTGACCTTGACTCCATAGACCATTTCCTCAGTCGCTATCAGCCTACAACAATCTACCATCTAGGCACGGCGCCAAGCACCCTGATCGACCTAGTATCCTATCGCTTCACGATGGCGTCGTTAGCGTCGCCTTTGAGTATGTGGCATGAGTATGACCAAGCTATCCTAGTTGAAGACGATTATGCTTTGGCATTGCAAGCTACTACCTTAGCATCGTTATTAGACGCTCCTTTATTTATCGCAGGTTATAATGACGACCTAATAAATGATAGCGCCCAGGTGATTTGTGTCGGTGTGCTGGCCGCGCCAGTTGCTGCACATTGCGCTGAGACGCTTACGAGCTTAGATGTTTCTCTGCGAGCCTTGGCGCTTACTGGTAGTGACCGTTTGCTGCTAACCAACGCGCGTGACACTGTGCCGCTTAGTACTAGTTCTGTTGCGCTCGAGCGTACGAGCGGTCAGATCCATGAACTTTATGGCAGATTATCTTTAGCTTCACCGATTTTGGCTGCGGCTAAGCACCAAGTGCTTGCAGTTTTTAACGATGCCAGTGCAACTTACCAAACCGTCGATGCCTTTATTGCAACATTTCTTGCTGCAACTAGTATGCAGCCCCAATATCTCACTATCGTAGCATCCCCCAATACTATTCCCCAAGCACGCAATACTAATGAGTACCTTCGTAAACCGGAAACAGCCTTTGTTAAATGGGTACAGATAGATGGATCGATATACGGCGACCTTGACGGCGACTACTTTCAAGATCTCAAAGTCGGCCGCCTTTATTCCTTATCGCTTTCTGATGTCACGAGTTATATTGCCCGCGTCTTAACCTATGACCATTTGCCCAAGGCGACGGACTTCGCATCACTTACTTCGTTCGAGCTCCAATTTTGCAGCGGCTATCATAAAAATTTATTCATCGAGGAGCTTATGGAAGCTGCCGGCTTTACGAACGCCAGTGCTACCGTTGGGTATGGTCAAAGCTTCGCGGTTGATACTTTGCGTGATAAAGCTCTGCTTGCTTATGACGGTCATGGCACTACTACGAGCATGAATGGTGGTTTTTCGGTTAGCCGGTTGCGTAGCAATGCGATCTGGTTTCCCGAGACCGTAATTACTAGCACTGCCTGTTTAATCTGTTCATGGAACAAGGCTAATAAAGCGCAGTTATTTTGTGCAGAAGCTTTTCGCCGCGGTGCTATCGCGATTGTCAGTGCTATGGATGAAAATGCGACCAACGCCGGGGTAAATGTAAGTTTTATACGTAGTCTCACGTACGGCGCCGATTTAGGCTCTGCTTTTCGCGATGCCACGAACATATCTTTTGCTGATAGCGTGCAAGTCTATTCACCTTTTTTGTCCATGCTCGGTGATCCTACTTTTAATCCTAAGTGGTCGAGCAGCGATACAGTAGATATTGTGCAAGTCGAAACAAGCGATCTCGAACCGCAAGGTGGCGGTGAATGGCTGCTTAACGTGGAGGTTAGCGCTAAGCCGACCATAACCCATGGAATTTGGAATGTGCGTCATAGCTCAAGCTCGCGATTGGATGTTAATGCGCCGCCATACTATGGTGGCGCATCAACCCTAATCTCCAATGCTTGTTATTTTCTACGCTTTCCGGATAGTTCTAGCAGCGACCCCTCTATTGAGAATTACCGCGACATGTTCACGGTACTGGCGCATTTTTCCAACCCAGAAGGCCGTATACTAAAGCGGGTACAGTCGGCTAGCCGCACGATTGGCGCTGTGGTTACTGACATCACCGCAGATCTGCCGGTTGACCCGGATTTTCCTGATCGAGTATTCTCTATAAGCAATGCTGCAGGCACCACTTTTATTTTTATCAAGCTTTTTATTGCAGATAATACAGCAGTACTGCGCGACACCACATCAGTCCCTGCTGTAGATTTTCATGTCGAGTTTATATTCGAATAAGCAACATTATTGATTGATTGCCACGTCAGTACTGAATAAAAAAATTAAAAGCGTCGATTTTTTATATACCATAAGCGGACTGGCATCCTAATAAAGAAAATACTGATTCAATTAATCTTCAAGATTGGTCATCTAATAGTACGATTAAATTTACTACTCAACTAAGTGATTTCTTTTGTGGTAAAACTATAATTATCTACGTGCGAAATAGCTATGATCCCTCTGATGGATCACCTGAGCATTTTTATAGCTCAACTCGCGTTTTATTAAAATCATCAGAAGATTTAGGACTGCCGCAAGTGCAAGCAGTAGATGTGCTTTACAACAATCATAACTGAGTATCAAACTCAAATTATCGATGCGGTTAGGCAAATTGATCCAAATATAGTTATTTTTATCGAGCCTATGTGGGGCGCTGCAAGTTATTTCCGCGCTATTGATCGTCCAGGCTTAGTTTATAATGCGCACTTTTACGAGCCGTTTTATTTGTCTGGCCAGGGCTTTCCGTGGATTGAGAATGGTAATATACCAACCGATGTTAACTATCCCGGTGATGTGGTCAAAGATATTTTAATGATGGATACTTCTAACGAAACCTATGATGATATCTGGGGCTTACCTATAGATGGCGCTTCTTGGAAACAAATAATCACTGACAGTAGACCAATCAGTGAAGGGGCTGAATACGCCTTTGTTAAGATATTTAGTAGTCAAAACCCACAAAAAATTGCGTGTTTTGATCAAATCGAATATTCAAAAGACGAGGGGCAAACTTGGTTACCGATTATCGGTGGCTCTTTTGAAGATATTGGCTTTGCTATGTCTGCTACTGATTGTGGTTTTAGAGAATATGTTCCATTGCATTGGAATTCATACATTGAAGCTGAAGGTAGCGCCAGTCGTGATTGTACCCAAGGATTTGATGGTAATTGTTCATTACGTATTCAAGATTGCTCTGGATGGTGTCAATCTACCAATGGCAATGAATACGGCATGTGGGGCACTGCTGGTGGCATCCCAATACAATCAGGCGATACAATCAAGCTTAGATTTTATGCTCGCACTGAAGGCCCTAACGATTCAAGAACAGGCATCGGGCTTATGTATATTAAAACCGTGCGCGAATATTGGGATAGAACTACAATAGAAGATTTACTAATTGGCAATATAAAAACTTTTACTGATGCGCAAAATGCGCCGCTCTTCATTGGTGAGTTTGCCCCATCTTCGCAAGGGAAACGCCCAGATAGTTTATATTATGCCCGAGATATTATAGAAATAATGAACGACAACAATATTAGTTGGACCTTTTATGATTACCGCTCTCCTTCTGATCCAGAATATCATTATATGTCTATTTATAACGGCTGGGCTGGTATACCTACTAATCAATGCTATCAATCAAATGACAGCGGATGCTCTGAGGATACTGAGCTATTACGTGTAATAATCGAGCACTTTTAAAATGAAGTATTGACTCTCCAGCCACCACTTTAAGCAGCTTCTTGTGTCCCTTTCAATATCTCCTTTTTATATTCTTTTAGCATTTCTATATTTAAATACTTGTTTCCTTCCTGCCATGCTTCATTGATCTCTACCGCTAATGCTCGTATAAGACGTAAACAGCTTTCTTCATTGGGAAATATTCGTAATACCCGCGTTCGACGGCGAATTTCTTCATTCAATCTTTCTATTACATTGCTTGAACGCAAATGCTTGCGATGAGACCAAGGCAATCGATAAAATGTTAATGTTTCCTCTATATTTTCTTCTACCCAGTCACATAGCCTTATGTATTTGCTTTGCCATTTGTTTAACCACGATTTCGAATCTTGTTTAGCTTCATCAATATTTCTGCGTTAATATAACCAGCGAAGTTCTGTTAAGAGTATCACTTGATTTTTTTTTGGTGTAAGAACAAGGTGCAAAAACATTGGATTCTATTTGATTAGTTTTTTGACTTAATTGACATTCTATATGGGGATATCACTTTGTCGAACATAAATACCTTTAATCAAATTAACATATTTGATCTAGCGCATACTAAACCCGCTGATTCAATTTTAGGTCTAATTGGTTTTACCCCAATGGTACGTATCAACCAGCTTAATCCCAACTCGAGGGTAATTTTATTTGCTAAACTCGAGGGATTTAATCCGACCGGCAGTATAAAAGACCGAATCGCCCTTAAAATGATCGAGCAAGCCGAGCAAGAAGGTTCGCTGACTCGTGATAAAACTATTATTGAACCAACTAGCGGCAATACCGGCATAGGCATAGCTATGATTGGGGCAGTCAAAGGTTATGCGGTTGAAATCGTCATGAGTGAAGCTGTTTCAATTGAGCGTCGGCGCATGATTTGCGCTTTTGGCGCTAAAGTAACACTTACTGACGCAAAATTAGGTACTGATGGTGCCATCATGCGAGCACGAGAACTTTTGCAGACATACCCTGAACGCTATTTTATGCCTGACCAATTTTCAAATCACTATAATAAGCTGGCTCACTACCTTGGCACTGCCCAAGAAATATTGGCGCAGACCGAAGGAAATATTGATTATTTTGTATCATCGTTAGGCACTAGCGGTACACTCATGGGTGTTGGACTAGCGCTTAAAGAACGTATACCACGCATTAAAATTGTTAGTGCGCATCCGGTACGTGGACATTACATTCAAGGTTTGAAAAACCTAGAAGAAGCCATTGTACCTGCCATTTATGATGAAAATAAAATCGACCGGCATATTATGATTGAAACCGAAGATGCTTTTGCCCTGGCGCGCCGTCTAGCTGTTGAAGAAGGAATATTTGCGGGCATGAGTTCTGGCGCTGCCCTTTATGCTGCGCAACAAGTGGCAAAAGAGATAGATAGCGGCAATATTGTGACAATATTTCCTGATCGCGGTGAAAAGTATCTAAGTACTGAGTTGTTTAATAAAGATTCTTAAAATCCACGTATCCAATCAAGAAAGCCAATACTTATAAATGGCACATAAGTAATCAACAAGACTCCAACAATACGTACTAATAAAAATGGCAAAGTCACCCGATAGAGATGGGTTAACGGTTGCGAAAAACGGCTTGAAGCTAAAATTAAATTGAGACCAATGGGAGGAAAAAGAAAACCTAATTCAAGGTTAGCAAGAAATATAATACCTAAATGTAATGGGTTAATATCATAAGCAGCCGCTAATGGAGCTAATAAAGGCGCCAGCACAATAATAGCTGAATATACTTCAAGCACACTGCCCAATATAAGCAACACAAAATTTAACACCAATAAAAATATAACTTGGGTATTTAAATGTTGTTGGGCCCAGCTAAGCACAAAAGCAGGGATCTCGGCATCAACTAAATAACTAGTTAGCCCCATGGCTACACCCAGTACTATTAAAACAGCGCCAACTAAAGTAACAGCATTAATAATGACTCCGGGCAAATCGCGAATCGGATGAATGTCTTTAAGAATAAAACATTGCGATACAATAGCGGACAACAACGCAATAGCAGCAGCTTCAACTATGGTAGCAAAGCCAGTAAATACTGTAAATACTACAATAAGTGGAATGATAAGCTCCCATTTAGCATGCCATGTGGCTTGGCAAAGTTCCTTTAAATTAAATGCTTGACGTTTGGCTTTATAACGAACACCTGCTGCAATACCATATGTTGCTACCATCGCTACTAATAACATCCCAGGCACAACACCTGCGATAAAGAGATCTTCAACATTTGCTTGTGCCACAATCGCATAAAGAATTACTGGTAGACTAGGAGGAAATAATAAGCCTAAAGAGCCAGCCGAAGTTACTAAACCATGGCTAAACCCTTTGGGATAACCTTCGGCAATCAGCATGGGTAATACCAAACCACCCAATGCTAAAATGGTAACCCCAGAGCCGCCAGTGAATGCAGTAAAAACTGCGCATACTAAACACACAATTAATGCAGAACCACCCGGCATAAAGCCAACTAAAGCGCGCACTAAGCGCAACAAGCGATTAGATGCTCCACCAGCAGTGATTACGTAACCAGTTACTGTCAATAGAGGTAAGGCAGGTAGTGTTGCTGAAGCAACAAGACGAAAAGTTTCGGCGGGAACTGCAGCTATTGGTATGTCAGCAGAAAAAAACAGCAACATACCTAAACCTGCCATTGCTACAAATACCGGTGCGCCAACAATTAGTCCCAAAATAATAGCAACGATCCCAATTGATATTAAGACGCTTGTTGGCAATACTAAATAAATCAAGGCACCACAAAGAAATATGGTGATGACGGATAAAATTCGACCCCGCCACATTAGCGCAGAATTATAAATAAAACGCCATGCCATTAGTCCTGAGGCTACAGGCATAATAACTTCACTGAACCAAGTAGGTATACCACCAGGTAACAAGCTTTGTTGTGCCAAGTCAGCTTGCACTAAGACCGTGCTCGCATAAGCTAATGCAATACAAACACCAGCAGATAAAACGCTTCCATACCAACGCACAATAGGTCGATACTGTGTCGAAAAACGCTCTACTTTACTTAAAGCTAAATGTTTACCGATACCAGCAGTAGCTAGCAATGCACCTAAAAATCCTAACCAAAGAGTTAAATGTTGAGCATAAAGAACAGCACCGGGAATACTGGTTTGACAAAGGCGCCGTGCAAAACTCTCTAACGACGGTAACATCATCATGGCAAGCAAAACGATAACTATCGCTGCTTGCTCTAAACGTTTTGCCCATAATGAAAATAGGAGTGTAGCTGTGGGTTTTTCGGTGTTGAGCTTAGTGCTTATTGGCGCGAAACTCATCTCTGATACGTTTAGCCTCGTCAAAATCAGCAACTGATACTGCCCCACCACGAATGGCAGGCCAAGTCTTTTGTGCTAATTCTTGCCAGGCTTGCATACCTGCGGTATCGAATTCAATTATTTTTAGACCATTTTTTTTCATTCCAGCAATTGCATCAGCCTGCATACGCGCGACCTCTTCATTTACTTGTACACCAACAGCTCGCGATATACGCAAAAGTTCCGGCTGCAAATCTTTTGGGATCTTGTTCCAAGCTCGCGTAGTTATTAGAGTTGTACCAGGTAAATGCGCCCATGCCGCTGCAGTCATAAAGGGTGTTCGCTCATACCAACGTGTGGCTAACGCCATTACCGGTGTTGCGTTATACGCATCGATCATGCCTGTTGCTAATGAAGTCATTAAATCAGTAACCGAAAGCACAACTGGCTGAAAACCAGCTAACTTAAATACTTCGACGGCTTTAGGATCACCCGCCCAAACAAAAATCTTCATATCTTGCAATTGGTTAGGTGAAGTTATTGATTTACGTAGAAAAAAACGCGCCGATCCCGTGTCACCCCACATCAGCGCTTGAAAACCTTTTTCTACCAGGCGCTGCTCCCATTTTTGTACGAGGTGATTAAATACATATTCATATTCAGCATCGCTAGCGATCAACCCCGGTATGCTTAAGACTTTGGGAGCTGAATCAATTTCGCCAACCCCAATGGTGCTAATTGCAGCTGCTTGCAATTGGCCAATACGCATTTTGCGCACCATATCGCCTTCATTGCCAGCCACGCCACTTGGAAAAATCTTCAACTGTACTTGATTATTTGATGCCTTAGCCCATTTAACCGCCATATCTTTTAGTTGGCGATGCCACCCTGAACCTTCAGGAGCAAGAGTACCAAGTTTGATGGTTACGGCTTTGGCATTTGGTGTAGTCGTAAAAACAATAATTATATTAACTAATATCCAAAAAATTTTTGGTAAAATATTCATTTTTAGTTGTTTCACTAGGGAGTGTCCCTACAAAAAAAGGTCAGTAACACGTTCTTTTAACCAAAGTGCACGCTCTTGTGCAATCACATTATTAAGACGAAAACGTAGATCTTTATTTACATCAAATGATAGTACTTGTTCGATAAGTGCAAGAAATTCTTGACGATTTTGAGTTTGTACTGAAATTACTTCAGCATAGGTAACAAGTGGCGAAAGTTTGTTATCTTGGCAAAGTTGCATTGTACGTTCAAAATGTTTTTTTGCCCGCACCATGCTACCACCAGAAGCTTCTGAACGACCGCCTTCATAAGTAATATAAAATTCATGGATCGCACCGTAATTATATGATTCATCAAGGAGCAAAGCTTGGTTCATTAAACTTTCAACGCTTGTTAAATCAGCCACTAATACTAAATCGTCTTTTGAAATAGAAATTTGCGCTGCCCATGCAACAGCAGTCCAATAAATAAATGGCACATCTTGTTTGCTCAGAGTTGCAAGAGCTGTTTTTCTATCTTTAGCAAACTCATCTGTGAAACCTGGATGCATAGCTTCAAGACCGCGCAGACCATAATGGCGTGCTCGTAAATAAAGCTTTCGTGCTCGGCTAAACAGTTTATCAGCTACATTTGGTGCATTATCTATGCTACGTTCGGCATCAAATTGCACAAAAGCGTATGCATACTGAGTAAAGCCAGATGCTGCCGCTAATAGTAGCTTGGGGTCGTTAGGCGATTTTTCTAATAATGATTCTATGGTCTTTAAACCAAAGGGTATCGCTGCACGAACAAGCTGTGGATCATCATCGCTGGCATATGCTAAACCAGTGCCCGCCACTGCATCTGCCGCTGCAGAGGCTATTAAGCCACTACAGCCAGTATTAATGCTTAGAGCTAACAAGAGATAAGCTATTGCTATGGTATTAAAGTTTCGCCACTGCATAAAAACTTTTAGAAAAATAAAAGGTTCATGCTTTAGCTGAAATAGCCAACCGTTATTAATGAATGGTGCCGATACGCAAGCCCATTTGTACACTTTGTAGAGGTGCAATTGCATCAAAAGATATCCGCCCCGGCTCAGTGATTAATATAACCGTAGAGCCTAGTTCAAAAACACCAACTTCATCACCTTTTTGTAATACATACGGCTCAGGATACTCAATTCGTCTTATATACGCCCGTGTTGTGTTCGTTCGTATGGTTAGGTCATAAGTTACCCCAATTCGACCGACCATTGTAGCCCCAACTTTAACTAATGCTACACAACCAGATGTTTCAGTATCAATGTAAGTAACCACTCGCTCATTGCGCGCAAATAAATCTTCAATACGTTCTATTACTTCTGAAAAAACCGGCAATAAACGACCCGGAATAACTGTAGCATTATGTACCGCACCAGCAATTGGCGCATGAATGCGATGATAATCTTTTGGTGAAAGATAAATAGTAGCATATGCCCCACCTTCAAACCTTGCAGCTTCACGCTCATCATTAAGTAGTTGCGCTAAGGAATAACTTCGACCCTTTACTTGTAATAAAGTCCCCTGCAAAACCAATCCACACATGCCAATAATGCCATCAACCGGTGAAATTATTGCATCCGCAGCAACATCAATCGACCGTGCATTAGTTTTTAAATAACGAACAAATAAATCTTCAATGCTGATATATTCTTCAATTGATTTTTCAGCCTCAGCTAAATCAATACCAGTAAACCTAACAAATAAACGCTTTGCCAGTGCAACAAAAAAACGTGGGCGCTGCCAGCGCACCACAACACCCCAGGCACGCGAGATTAGGCCGGCAGGTAAAAATCGTATAATCACTGCGATTAATTTACGCATCATTTGCTGCTCTTAGCACCTAATCTTAATAAAACCAGGGTTATTTGAAAAATAAATTTAGCTTTCATTCACCTTTTGCCAGAAAGCACTGTACCCATTAAGTACTTCACGCAGATGTTGCAATCGCTTAACACTTAGCTGTTTAGTATTAAGTTCTTGATAATTTTGATCTCTAATTTCAAAAATGCCGCTGGTGTGCATTTCAGAACCAAATACAACTACTCCCTCTTCATCAACCATTCCACATTGATCCCAGCCACAGCTTACAATGGGTAAACGAGGTTCGTCATCAAAAAGCACTTTGCCATGAGAATAAGCGAATGCATCATTCTCTATACCTAATATATTCCCTAAGGTAGGCGCCACATCTAATAAAGATACTGCCTGTTCATATTGTTTTGGTGCCATACCTGGCACATACAATACTAATGGTACTCGTATCTGTTCATTATCAAAAGCACTGTTGTGGCCATAATAACCATGCTCACCAAATTCTTGGCCATGATCACCAGTAATTAAAATTATAGTATGAGATAGTTTTGGATCTTTCTGACGTGCTATTTGCATTACTTGTTCGGTCAAATCGTCAGCATAGGCTAGTGCACTTAAGTATCGATCATGAGTATTTAATGACGCGGCTGGTTTAATAAGATCAAGCTGACTAGATTTTGTAGCATCACCACGTCGATATGATATCGGGAAATCAAATGGTGCATGGGTCGAGTCAAAAAAGATAAAAGCAAAATAAGGATTAGGGCGTGCCCTAGTATTTCCCTCTGTAGTATCAATAAATTTTTTAAACTCATTTACTAGTACACGGTCACGTTCGGCCATACGCCCAGGTACATTATCCACTAAATAATCAACCCCACTAACGAATACGGTTTCGCGAAATTCCGGCCACGATAATGGTGCACTTGCAATGGCAGCAGTTTGATAGCCTAATGACTTAATACGTTCTAATAATACTGGAGCCCGACGCGCCCCCAACATGGTATGCCAAAAATTGCCATACAAACCATAAAACAAACTAAAAATACCAAAACGTGTGGCGTTACCGCCACTATAACAGTGCATGAACGTTTGCGCCTGTTGCGCAAAACTCATTAATTTCGGCATCGTCTGTTTATCAACCGAATGTGCACGCATACTATCAATTACAATCATTAGAATATTCGGCGGTTCTTTAACAACACGCATACGCAATGCAGCTCGCGGATAATTCAAAGATGTTATATTGGGTCGAGACTGTGATGCTAATTCATCATCGGTTACCGGCAAATATCCTAAATTACGAAGCTGGCGCTTTGGCGTCATCCATTGATAAAATGGAATGGCTCGCGAAGCTTGCAGTATGGGGGCATAATTCCATACGTCAGCAACTGCAAAAATAATATGTTCACCAAGCGCTGATATTAAAATAGCGGCTAGTGCTATTGCCCAAATACGCTGCTTATATAATGGTTTTTCAGACTGACGAACTAAACGGCGAAAAAGAACAAACTGTCCGATAAAAAATATAATAATGGCGATAATAAATAGACTAATAGTTGTTGTTGAAATCCCGGTCGCTTCAAGTCCATGTGATGTGGTTAGTACATTGAGTACCAAACCATTGACGTGAAAACGAAAGAACGAGAACAAACGCACATCAATAAATACTAAAGTATGCAAAATGGTAAACAACAGCGCCCCAACAAATGCCGCAGTAAAATTTGAGACACGGCGAATTAACCATATGAATGCGGCAAAACTTAAAGTTAATACTCCCAGCTCTTCAAAAAGAACTAAAATAATAAAACTAGAACTGATGAAGTTGCTTGCAGGCGCTACCCATATATAGCCGCTACTACTTGCGAGTAACGCTAGCAAATTAATAAATGCGAAGAAAAATAGTCCGTTATAGGCTTTTAAAGGCCGCATAGAACAAAAACTATACACTCGATACGATATTGATTGCATCTTAAATTTGACGGATCTGACTATTTTGCGCTAGTGGCGTTAACCAAATGGGCTTCTCATGTGGAATCGTCGGTTTGCCCAATGTGGGCAAAAGTACTTTATTCAATGCGTTATCATCAGCTAAGGCTGAGGCACAAAATTTCCCTTTTTGTACCATCGAGCCTAATACCGGCATTGTACCGGTGCCAGATGAACGATTAGATAAGCTTGCGCAACTTTATAAACCTAAAAAAACCACACCTACCACTATTCGTTTTGTTGATATTGCTGGTCTGGTACGAGGCGCTTCACGAGGCGAGGGTCTCGGCAATCAGTTTCTCAGTCATATTCGCGAAGTTGATGCGATAGTAAACGTCGTGCGCTGTTTTACTGATGACAATGTTACCCATGTCGATGGTCGTATTGATCCAGCGGGCGATATTGAAACCATTCAAACTGAGCTGTGTCTAAAAGACCTCGAAAGCGTTAATCGCCGCCTTGATAAAGCTCGCAAGCAAGTTAAATCAGGGGATGCAGTAGAAAAATTAGCCCTCGAAGTTTGTGAGCAATTAATTCCGCTACTTGATAGCGGTCAACCAGCACGCCGCGCTGAGCTTGATGAAAAAAGCTCAGAGATTTTACAGCCACTCGCTCTGCTGACCATGAAACCCGTAATGTACATTGCTAATATCGATGAGAATTCGCTGGCTAATGCAGGCGCAAATGAGCATGTGCAAACCTTACGCAAGTTTGCCGCTAACGAAAACGCTGAAGTTGTAGAAATTTGCGCTGCCCTTGAAGCTCAAATTGCCGAGCTTGACCTGCAAGACCGTGATGCATTTCTAAAAAGCGTTGGCCTTAGCGAACCAGGTCTTAATCGCGTGATTCGTCATGGCTATCAATTGCTAAATTTAGTAACCTTTCTAACTGTCGGCCCCGATGAGTGTCGTGCTTGGACAGTTAAAAAAGGCGCAACCGCACCAGAGGCTGCCGGAGTAATTCATTCTGATTTTCAGCGCGGCTTTATTAGGGCTGAAGTTATCGATTGGCAAAAATTAGTCGCCCGCGGCAGCGAAGCCAAATGTCGTGAAGCTGGTGAGCTGAATATCGAAGGCAAAGATTATTTAGTACGTGATGGTGATGTAATGCACTTTCGTTTCAATGTTTAATATTTAATGTTATAGAACTTGTTTATACAACTCATTTAACTTTTAAATATCAAGATATGACATAGCGCAACTTGTCAAAACTCTATAACTCTGCTAGCCGTTTTGTATGCAAGAAAAACGTGCTGATCTTCATCCAGCAATTGCACAATTAATCAAGCAAGTAGTTACCGACGATAAAAATCAGGTTAGTTTTGCACCAGCGGCATTAGTTACTTGTCGGCGAATTTTGCTAAATGAGTTACTAGACGACGTTACGGCTTTTTTGCATTTGCTGGTTACTTGGTCACGTTTTTATGATACCAAAATTGAACCGGCAAGTACGCAATTATATGAATTAGTTAGACTATTTCCGCAGGTGCAAGAGGCCAAAAATAAAGAAGAATTATTGCGTCTTGGTCGCAAAGCCGCCACTATTGCTAAAGAAGACTCTTTAATGCGTATAACTTCAAACTTAAATGCGCCTCAGGGCAAAAGCGTGGGTTTGCGACCACAAAAAAAAAGAAGTTAAAATAATGCATAATTTTATTAACCCGCACGTTAATTAGTCGGGTATATTTTAAAACTATTCGCTAACGTCTCTTAATTTAAGCTGTAATTACTAAAAGGTGAGTAAAATGGCTCCACCTGTTTCTAGCAACAAACCGGACGTAACTCCCGAGTACCTAACCAAGCAATTTAAAAATGCTGAAAAGGAAGCAGCCAATTTAACTATAAAAACTACAAATCCTAAAAAGCTCGATGCAAGTAAAGCAGCTATTATTGTACAGGATTTATTAAGCAAAGGTATAGAAAACATTGAAATTACCAAAGCGATACGCGCTTTCCCTGCAACTGCAGAAGGTGAAACTCTACGAGCAGCTTATAGCGCTGCACTAAACGATAAAATTGGCGATATCCCAGCAAAGTACGTTCATACTATGCAAGAATATAAAGGAGTAAAAATCGGCCCCGCTGGTAATGAATCCAATTCTACAATCGATCACTCTGGGTGTACGGTTACTGGATTTGCCGATATTCTAAGTACTATTTTAGATAGAGAGATAACCCCAGCAGACGCCGCTAAATATGCTGATGCTAAAGGCCTCCTTACTAAAAAACAAGTACAAGCTGCAATAGCAGAAATAAACGAAACTAGTTCAGTAAATATTAGCTTTGCTTATTGGGATAAGGCAGATATCGCTGCTAATCTTGCTAAAGCTGAAGAACTGCCTCAAAACGCCACTACCACTACCTATCTACTTATTGGCGGAGATGTAAATTATAATTCAGCCAAAGATGGCATTAAATCAACTCCCCACTGGGTGGTTGCCACAGGTTATAGCATTGCTGAAAAAAATGGAAAAAAAGTTATTACCTACGAAGCTGTCGGCACTAGTCAAAATGACGACAAACGTTCCTTCTCTTCAGAACCACACGGCGCTACAGAAGTTGGCAAAGCCACAATAAATAAAATTTATGCCTTTACCGTAACTCCTAAAACACCACCTTCAACACAACCGGTTAGCTAAAGCAATTTACAAGCATTCATTTTCTCAGACCTCAATAATCACTATCTACTTTTTTTGCCGCTTGCCGAACCAGTAGAGCATAAGCTACTAAATTATGGACACCCCCTCGTTATCCGCTGTGGTTAACTTAATTGGCAGCGGTTAAGATGGAGATTACCATGACAAATCCTTTGGTAACCGCCAATTCGCTACAAGCTAAAAAACGCCGCAGCGAAAAAATCGTCATTATCACTGCTTATGATGCAACTTTTGCAGCTTTATTTGATAATACTGAAGTTGACGCGCTTCTAGTGGGCGACTCATTAGGTATGGTAATTCAAGGTCACCCCAATACCTTACCGGTAAATCTTGAACATGTAATTTATCATACTGCTGCAGTTAGTCGCGTTACTAAACGCGCTCATCTCATAGCTGATATGCCATTTATGTCATATCAAGTTTCAGTTGAACAAGCGGTCGAATCTGCTGGCAGACTAGTGCAAGAAGGTGGCGCACATGCAGTAAAAATTGAAGGTGGGCGTGAGTTTGCCACCCATATTCGTCGCATATATAATTGTGGGATCCCGGTTATGGGTCATCTTGGTTTAACCCCACAAAGCGTGCATCGCTTTGGCGGCTTTAAAGTGCAAGGCAAAGATGCCACTGCTGCCCAACGTCTACGAGAAGACGCGCATATTTTAGTTGAGGCCGGTTGTTATAGCATTGTATTAGAAGGCATTCCCGCTGAATTAGCCGCTGAAATTACCGCTGAGATAAATATTCCTACGATTGGTATTGGTGCCGGGGTTGGCTGTGATGGTCAGGTTTTAGTTTGTTACGATATGCTGGGACTAAATCCAAACTTTCGCCCTAAGTTTGTTAAAACCTATGCTGAGTTACATAAGCAAATCACGCAAGCCGTGCAGTCATTTGTTTCAGAGGTTCGCGCTGAATCATTTCCAACTGATGCACATAGTTTTCATGGCGACTTATCAGTCACTAATGATAGTAATGATGCTCCTTATAATCGAGTGCACTAATCGAGACAGAAGTGATGCAGAAAAAGTCAATAAAAGTTATTCAAAAAGCCCAAGAAATGCACGATTGGGCAAAAGCCCAAATAAAACAAAGGGCACGCATCGCCCTAGTGCCAACTATGGGTTATCTGCATGAAGGTCACTTATCATTAGTAGCTATCGCGCGTGCAAATGCTGATTTAGTGATTGCTTCGATTTTCATTAACCCTACACAATTTAGCCCTAATGAGGATTTTGCCCAATATCCACGCGATCTTAAGGGGGACTTACAAAAACTTGAAGTTGCTGGTGTGGATGTAGTTTTTACCCCAAATGAAGGCGAAATGTACCCGCCAGGCTTTGCTACTTACATAGTGCCAACTGATCTTGCCAATGTACTTTGTGGTATTTCACGCCCACATCATTTTCGTGGTGTGTGTACAATAGTGCATTTGTTGTTTCGCATGACCAAAGCACATGTTGCTGTTTTTGGCGAAAAAGATTACCAGCAACTCACCATTATTCGTCGCATGGTTTGCGATCTCTGGCTTGATGTTGAGATTATTGGTGGTCCGACTGTACGCGAAGTTGATGGACTAGCAAAAAGTTCTCGCAATACCTATTTATCAGCTGACGAGCGGCTTGATGCTTTAATTTTATTTAAAACACTAAATCAAATTGAAGCGACATTTAAAACCGGCGAACGTCGCGTTGAAAAACTACTTGAACAGGCTCGTAAAAATATCTCTACGGTTGCTAGCGCCCGCATAGATTACATAGAAATTGTTAGCGCTGATGATTTAGTTAAACTTAACATTATTGATCGTAAAGCTATTTGCGCCATGGCTGTCTTCATTGGCAAGACCAGGCTTATTGATAACCGGGCTTTAGTTTAAAAAACTACAATAAAACTAATGATAGCTATTGCTTATACAAACTAACAAGTATCTTTTGTCCTTGTGGTTGCACTGAAGCTTCTACCCCGTTATTTTCTAACATATAAAACACAAAACGGATCTTATCGCTGTGAACTCCCGAGACGATATTTGCAACCAAAGGACTTTTTACTTTTATTTCTCTACCATCAAGGGCATGGCTCGCTCCCGGTATATCAATTACTAACCTACGGGGGTTATCGAGCCAGAATTTTTTATAAGTATTAACTGCTTTATCAACACGTAAGGTAAATTGTGCGCTTAATTTTGCATTTGTTATTGCTGCTTTTGCAAAGTGGCTTTTTGCTGCTGGGTTAACCGTTTTTACCTTCTCAATAACTTTTGGTGAAACCACCGTTTTTGTTTTTGTTTCTGGTGTTATAACTTTATTAGCTACGGTAATCTTATCTGAGGTAAATAATTTACTACCAGCACCGGTGATCGAACGCGGTAATTGTTCGCTAATGGTCTTTGATTCAACCGCACCTTTTGTAGCTAACGGTGATGCGGTCGCTAATAATGTCGTCGCGGGTTTATCTGCTAGTGCTTTATTTGCAATACTTGGTTTTGCATCTGAGACTTTTGCTTCTACATTTATTGTATCCTCTTGCATCGATGCAGACACAGGTGTCAAAGCCGACTCTAAAGGTTGCGCGGTACCATCAAAAGCAAAGCTAGGCAGTAGTGATGCAAATACTGAAATTAAAACCCCTGCAGCAACACCTAAAATACCAGCAACGTAAGGACTAAAGCGATGTGGGGCTATGGCTGACATTGCTGTAGTTGCGCTAGCAGGAGGAGGAGCAGACATAATTGTTGCTGGCATAACCGGAAGTGGCCATTCTCCGGCTTTTCCTTCAACACGTTCGCGCACAATGCTGCTGATGCGTTGTTGCTCACTATCGTTAAGATGCAAAAACTTCATCCCATACTGTATATCATCACCGCCTGCTGTGCGTTGCCACACGATTTCGGCAAAAACATTAAGCCGCTCTTCACCCAATGCTGGACGAAAACGACAACGCAAACGCTCACCTTTTGACAACACCAGCGGTAAAATACAAGCCAGTCCGCTTTCAGATAGATTGATTATAACACCATCAGCAGTAGTTAACGCCACTTGCGTTTCAACCGTTAGCGGTACGGCAAAACGAATGCGTTCAGGCGCAAGTGTCAATTCATTACAATCAGTAATTTCATCCGAGTCAATCAAGGGTATTGGAGGTAGAGGCATTTCAGATACCCACGCTGGTTCATCTTCTTCTTCAGCAATAATACCGCGTTCAATAAGATCTCTTTCAGCATCCAAATCATCAATAATTGAATCAGCTCTAAAATCTGTTGAGGTATGAGGCATTGTGTCAGTCATGGTTTGCATCCCTAGCAGCTATAGTACAAAAATAAACGCCGCCCAAAATTAGGCTACCCGCACCAAAGCAACTCGCCAAATTTCTGGCACATTTTTTTAAAAAATGTCCTTAGTTTTTTATGTGTTTTAGCGTTCGTACTTACAATTCTGCTGCAAAGTGGCGTAGCGCAACCAATACTGACAATTGGCGCAATGCGCGCAGTAAAATAAATGATCAGGCAAAACTGACAACTATAAGCTGGATTACCGCTGGTACGCTTGGCGCAATCACTGCGGATTTCTATTTTATGGTATATTTTTAAGAGAAACTGACTATGTGAGGAATCCTACAAATTTGTAGTGTTTGTGTAATAAACCTACAACCTAGTCGACTTATAGTATTTTTATTTTTTTTAGATTTTTTTTATCTTGCACTGCAAAATTAAGCCAACCCTACACAAACAAAAGCTATTTTCGAACTCTAATTAGTAAAATTTAAAACGGCACGCATCTTGCGTAAACACCGCCGTACTATACTTGACAGCACTATCAGAAAGGAAAATACAAGTATGCGAATAGTAAAAATTATGCTCATTCTCTCACTCGGTTTAATTGCACGCGGCGTTATTGCTGCTGAGTTAATGACCGAAGAACCGTCAACAGCACCCGCAAAAGAAACCACACCAACTGCCGAGAAAAAGACTTGGTCAGTTGGTGCTGATGTTACCTTTGCCGCAATGTATTTGTGGCGCAGCATAGCTGTTAATGAAGATCCCGTTATACAACCATCTGCTACTGCAAGCATGTATGGTGTTACTATTGGCGTATGGGGCAATTTTGATTTAACTGATTTTGGCGGTACAAAAAGTGAATTTTCTGAAGTCGATTTATCTGCTTCTTACTCTTATGATTTTGGTCCCGCATCAGCTTCGGCAGGTGCTATCTATTATTTCTTTCCGATGGGCGATGCTCCTTCATTAGATACAACTGAAATATATGCAGGTATTACCGCAAATACCTTACTGTCGCCGACCTTAACACTTTACCAAGATATTGACGATACTGAAGGTCTTTACATTGCACTTTCAGCCTCACATACGCTTGAAAAAATTTGGCAACCTAGTGCAACCGCATCAATGAATGTTGCGCTCTCGGCAGGTATCAGTGCGGGTAGCAAGAAAAACAATACTGCTTATTTAGCTAGTGATAAAGCTTCCATTACTGATGCTTATTTCACCGTCAAAGCTCCTATTGCAATTGGTGACTACATTTCGGTAACTCCTGCTGTGGGCGTTGCTTCGTTAATTAATTCTGATGCTCGCGAGGTAGCAAACAAGCCCGATAATTTTTGGGGTGCGCTATCGCTTAGTGCCTCATATTAACTAAAATTATCAGTAAGCTAACCTCTCTACATCCCCCTGAACCCCACTGTAAAGATAACCCTCAATGTCAAGTAGGCGCCCTCGTTACCTCGGGCGCCTCTCACGGAACCGTACTTGTG
>JAFGEK010000144.1 GCA_016931625.1 Deltaproteobacteria bacterium
CAAGTCGCAGGCAGGATTTCTGCGAGCACGCGGTCGTAAGTAGCGGATTTCGTGAAGATCGACGGGAGACATTTAGGGACACCCCCTGATAAGAAAAATGACAGTTTATAATTGGAAACCAATTCCTGGGCTGAGACTGTATGCTCCGAATTCAAGTCGCATGTGCCAGTTTTCACTGAAATGCCAGTAAGCACCTATACTAGCATCCCATGCAAAATTTGAAACTGAAGCCTTGGTTAAACCACAATCAGCTTTGTGGTTAAAGCCTATACCCCAGCCCACTTTGGTAGTAGCAAAAGCTGACCAATCATGAGTTAAGTAAAATTGATAACGTACCCCAGCCATTGGAGTAATTCGCCACCATTTTTCATCACAGGCGGCAAAGGTAAAATTAAAGTATTCAAAGGCACCACCAGCTTCAAGAAATAAGGCATCATTAACTTCATCAATTAAACCGTCAGGCAATATTGGCAAGCCATACCAGCTAGCAACACCCAAATGTTTATACGATCCAAATAAATAGCCAAACAACAAACTAAAATCTAAAGTGTGGCGTCTAGAATCGTGTCTTGCAGTATTTTTTAGTCTTGACCAGTCAACTGCAGCGATAGCCGAATTAGTATATATTGATGCGATGAAAGCAAACAATAAGCTAATACTTAGTCGTTTCATTGTTGAAGCTTTCCTTTTTCAGCAATTTGGATATGCATGACCGTCATGCAAATTTGTATGTTAGAACATTAACCTTAAACTTAAACAAGATTACGGTGCTGACGCTTTGTGTCGATATAACGATTAATGTGCTCAATATAGGGTAGTTCGATATCTACGAAACGCAAACCCATAAGAGGAATAACTGGTCGATCGACATAGCTGGCGACTTCAGCGCGTGCTGCAACCGGAAAAGCAAGACCTGGTAACTTAAATTCTATATCAAGCATACCCGATCTAGGTCTGCCGGAGCAGCATAATCCCATAGTTGAGACGTTAGTGGCGATAAAATGAGTACCTGGATCTACGTTAACCCCCGAAATAATAGGGGCCCGCCAAGAACGCCGACGATCTAATTGTCGAGAATGTGCTTCACATTCAAGACGAAAAAGCTCAGCCGAAAAGGTATCTTCAAGCTCTAGTTGTGTTTGTGGTTCACGGTTATGGTTAGATTGTAGTAAATGGTACCAGCGATCGCTAACCAATAGAGATTCGTCAGTACCAAAAACAGGAGCTAGATCAACATCGATATCAAAATAAAGAGGGTCGTCGCGCAACATAACCCCTCCAAGGGAAGAGTGTTGAACTACTACATAATTTAAAATGTAAATATCGAATCTAGAAAGCAATAGGTCAAATTTATTGCAAATAGTTGCGATATATGTGCAGAGGTTCTATGCAATTAAACTTAGTTGAAGATATGAGAATTTATTTAGGGACACCCCCTAGGTAAAAGGAGAAATATATCGTGGCGCATCCAGTCATAATGCCGCAAATGGGAGAATCGATTGCCGAAGGTACTGTAACGCAGTGGCTTAAAAAGGTTGGTGATTTTGTTGAACGTGATGAACCGTTATTCGAAATATCTACTGATAAGGTGGATGCTGAAATTCCATCTCCAGCTACGGGAGTATTAAGAGAAATTAAAGTTCATCCTGGGGAGACTGTAGCTATTAATACGGTTGTGGCTATACTTGATGATGAAAGTGAACTTTCAATTGAGGATGCCTCGGTAGAAAAGACATCGAATGTTTCTAATACCAAAGCGAAAAATACAAATGCTTCTGATAATATTCAAGCGGCTAATAATGACACTACTGAGCAAACACGCCGTCGTAATTTGAGTTCACCGTTAGTTCGTAAAATTGCCACAAAACATAAAATTGATATTTCAAATATAGCAGGTAGCGGAGTTGGTGGTCGCGTAACCAAAGATGATATTCTGCGTTACATAGAAGCTAGTCAATCACCAGCAATGCCTAATGCAAGCAGTTTAAAATCTTCTGCGGACATTGATAATAATTTCTCAAGTATTAATATTGAACTGCATCGCAATATACCTGAAGCTTTTCGGCCGCGAGTTTTTTCAGGTGATCGCATTGAAACTATGTCGACAATGCGTGCTAAAATTGCAGAACATATGCAATTATCGCGGCGCATTTCAGCACATGTACAAACAGTTTGGGAGGTGGATGTTACTAAAATTATAAATATGCGCCAAAAATATAAACAAAAATGGCAAGAACAACATGGGGTATCATTAACTTATACTTCATTTTTAATGAAGGTTACTATTGATGCGATTAAAACTTACCCAGTGTTAAATGCATCACTTGATGAAAATAAAATTATTTATCATCAGAAAGTAAACCTTGGTTTTGCGGTGGCGTTAGATTGGGGACTAATTGTACCGGTAATACATCATGCTGATGAATTAAATCTATTGGGTTTACAGCGTCGAGTTAATGATCTTGCTGCTCGAGCGCGTAATAAAAAACTTTCACCCGATGAAGTGCAAAACGGGACCTTTACTATTACTAACCCAGGTGTTTTTGGTTGCCAATTTGGGCTACCGATTATTGCGCAACCGCAAGTTGCGATTATGGGTATTGGTGCGATTGAGAAACGACCTGTAGTTATTGATGACATGATCGCAATACGTTCACGAATGTATTTTTCATTATCGTTTGATCACCGTGTCATTGATGGTGCTGTTGCAGATCAATTCATGTCACAAGTAAAAGCAAATATAGAAGGTTTTAAAGAATCCAACATGTGAGGCTGTAGGTGTCTATTAGGCAATTACGTATTGAGCGAATGGGACGGGTAGCCTATTTGCCAATGCTTGCTTTACAAGAAGCTCGGCACCAAGAAGTTTATGCAGGTTTTGGTCCAGAAACACTATTTCTTCTAGAACATTACCCGGTGATAACTCTCGGTAAAAATGCCAAAAGAGAAAACGTGCTATATTCTGAGGTCGAATTAAAACAAAAAGAGGTTGAACTTATCGCCACGGGTCGTGGAGGTGATGTTACTTATCATGGTCCCGGGCAAATTGTTGGATATTTTATTTTAACCCTAGGTCAAGGCGAACAAGACATTAAAGGGTATGTAAATCGTATTGAAGAAATACTTCTTCGAACTCTTGCAGATTTTAATATTAAAGCTGCGCGTACTGAAGGTAAACGTGGAGTATGGGTTCAAAATAAAAAAATTGGTGCTATTGGTGTTAGAGTTTCTCGTTGGGTAACTATGCATGGTTTTGCTTTAAATATTACTACAGATTTAAAAGCTTTTGATTTAATCGTTCCTTGTGGTCTTCATGATTGTGGAGTTACTTCATTTGCCCAGCTTGGATGCATGGCAAGTATTCATAAAGTTGAAGATAGACTAATTGTAAATTCGGGGGCAGTATTAGGGCGAAATCCTTATGAGGCATCTGCAAGTGCACTGCCGCAATTTTACAGTTCTAATCAAAAGATTATTGTGAATAATTTTATAAACGGAACTTATCATGAGTGAAATAACCGAAATAGTTGCAGTTGATAATCATGATCAACCACCACGACGTCCACCATGGTTGCGAGCAAAAATAAACGATAATGATACTTATCGCGAAATTGGTCGTTTGCTTAATAAGCTTTCATTAAATACAGTTTGTCAATCAGCGCGTTGTCCGAACATTTGGGAGTGTTGGGGGCAACATCGAACCGTAACTTTTATGATAATGGGAGATATATGCACACGTGCTTGTCGTTATTGTGCGGTTACCAAGGGTAAAGCGCCGGCAGCGCTTGATATTAACGAGCCGCAAAATATTGCTAAAGCAGTACAGCAATTAGGTTTAGCACATGTGGTGGTTACTAGTGTTGATCGTGATGACTTGGCGGACTATGGGGCTGCACATTTTATAGCGACTATAAATTATATTCGCGAACTTAACCCTAAGTGTCGTATTGAAATATTGACTCCAGATTTTCAAGGTAATGAGCAAGTTATTAATAAAGTTCTTGCAGCTAGCCCTACTGTTTTTGGACATAACCTTGAAACAGTAGCTAATCTATTTGCCTATCTTCGCCCCCAGGGTTCATATACAACATCACTTAAATTACTTGCGCAAGTGGCGTATCATAACAAAGTGTCGCAGCAAAAAATTATAACTAAAAGTGGTATTATGGTGGGTTTAGGTGAAGAGATAAGTGATATTTTAAGTGCTATGGAGGACTTACGAGAGCATAGTTGTGAAATATTGACTATTGGGCAATATCTTAATCCAACTAAACAACATGCTTGTGTTAAAAAAATTTATACTCCTGATGAATTTATAATGTTGCGTAATGAAGGATTAAAGCGTGGTTTTTATAATGTAATTAGTGGGCCGTTGGTGCGTAGTTCATACCATGCGCATGAGCATGTTATAGGCGCTACCAGCACCGGGATTTAAGTCAACTAATGCATGGTGAAGAAGGATACGCTTCTGGTATCACCGGTGGGCACTCTGCTAGCAGCAAGTTAGGGTCTTATGAATCAGCAACTCGTATTAGTTATGTATCAACAACAATAGGCAGTGAACTAGGCAACTAAATTTGTTAGTCGTTTAAAAAATCAACACTGCACATACCTGGGGCAACACCTTCAAATAAAATCGTGCCAGCAATATCTGTATGGCCATAAGCAATACGATCACCACAAATAAGACGAGCTTCATTTTCTGGCAGTGGGTTTATGCCATCATTCATAGCAATTTCTACCCAGTCACCAAGTGGTTCAATATGAGCATTATAAAATTCATCTCCAATAGCAATTTGTAATTCAAGTGGGCGACGAAGTTCAAAAAAGAGTAAGTCGTTAAGCGGGTGTTGAATAATATTTTCACCAATTTGTAGTTCATATGCCATGTAATCAACTAGATATCGGTGATGCCCGTTAAGGCCGAACAAAGAAATATGTATTTTGCTATCATGAGGTAACACTTTAGTATTAATATTTACTTTTAAATTAGCATATTTTGAACCGGCGCCAATAACACGGTATTGAAGTTTTGTATTATCGATATTTGAGAGAAGTTGTTTGTTTTTGGGAATAAGGTTTTGTGTATTTGCAAATCGATTGATTTCTCGATTTAATAATTCACGCTGTTGTTCATTGGTAGCATTAGAGTTAGATGAAAATTTTGAAAAGCTATTAGCAATAATTAATTGAGCTGTAGCTCGTATCTTAGTTCGGCGATTTTCATCATTTTCCCAAGCACTAAGAAATTTATTAATTCGTTTATCTTTTAATTGTACTAAAGCTACTGCCAATGCCTCTTTCGTTTGACGGTCATTTGCAAACTGTAAAGAATCCCAAAGAATATTGTTAGCTTTAGTGTCACCAATACGTGCAAGCGCCAATGCCGCCTCAATTATTAGTTGCTGACAGCTTTCATTTTCAAGGCAGTTTTGTCGTGAATCGAGATTACCGATTGAAGCTAAAGTTCGGATACGTTGTTTTGATAAGATATTAAAGTCAGTATCATAAGCCAATAGCGCCGATAATAATGTCTCATCATCGTTTGCTTTTTTTATGATAGGAAAAAGTAGTTTGGCCATTGTGGTTGTACGGTATTTTGCTAAATATGAAATAAGTTTAGCACGAATAAAATCATCCTGGGTTGTTTTAGCTAATTTGATAAGAGGTCTACTTTCATGGTTAGAAACAATAGGTTGTTGCATCAAGCTAGCCGCCGCAGCCTGACTAATCTCTGTATTGGTACTGTTTAGAAAATAGATTAAGCGTGGGATATTAGTTAAATCGGGGTAACTACCAAGTGCAATGACAGCAGCAGCTTGAAGTTTTAGTTCAGTCGTATCGATAAGAGGAAATATTTGGGCGATGCCACCTGAGCACTTTAGACGAGATAAAGCTAATAATAGATAACGTTGGACTTCGAAATGCTTTTCATTTTTTAGTGCCTGTAAAACAATTGGACAAGATTCAATAAACCCAATGGCTTCAATTGCTTGGGCAGCATATTTTTTACTTTTTATTGTTATGTCATCATCGATTTTAGTGTCAGTATTATCTTCAGTAAGTTGCTCATCATTATATGTTGGGTTTGTAAAGGCCTGTTCGGCGAGAAGACGTGCAGCGTCATTTTTTAACAATCGTAATGATAAATAAAGAACCGGATTTGTGTTTAGCAATGGGGCAATTGCGGTAGTAGCGTTCGGTGAATCTGCAATTACTAATATATGAGCAAAAGGTGGTTGTGGGTTTTTTGTGTTCCAAGCTTCAAGGGCACTGAACCATTCGTTAGGATATTGGTCAACATTATCTGGAGTATATCGTAAAAGAAAAGTCGCTGTCGGGAGGCGAAGAGCGTCATTTTCTTTAGCGCAGTCCATCCATTTGTTGGCATATTTGTTGTATATTTCTTCAGGGGTTACTTTTTCAGAAGAATCTAACGAGTTAATTATTTGCAGTAAATCTTCAGAACAACCTACATAGTTTAAATTTAAAATCCAAAGAGCAAATTCATCATGGGTAATTTTATTGCGAATTAGACGTAAGACTTTTAGATGATGCTTTTGAGGCAAACTAGCAAAGTTTTGTTGTACTATTGCCGCCCAAGTCATAAAATCTTTTAAAGATAATGGGGATATCTGTTCGATAGCAGTCTGTAGCATTTCATCGTCAGTGGCGGCTAACAGTTCAGCCCATAAACGATCCGCTAACTGTGAGCTAGTCTCCTCACGGTTTACGAATTCGTCAGTTTTTATATTATATTCTTTTATAGATCGCGATTTTTCAAATTCAGTGGACTCATTTGCAAAAGCTGTAACGGGAGCACAAAAAAATAAATCAGTGAAACAAAGCGAAATATAAATAACAATAGATTTTATAAGCATATACGTACCTAAAATTATTAATAAAAAGTTTGTGAAATAATTTTGACATAATATATTGCAATTGTTTACTCATTTTTTATGGATGGATTATTAGGACCGATTTTAATTGATAATTCTTAAAAAGCAATGTACAAGGCTTTTTTTATTTCTGATCTAGCCAGTTTTAATTGTTATGGTGTATGTATTATTTACCAGAAGGGGGATAATTATGAAAATGACATTGATTATTTCTAATTGTGAGCGAATAGCTGTTGTTGTCGGTTTATTAATGTTTTCAGCGTGTGGTCCCTCAAAAGTTATTCACCCAACAATGCTACCAAAAATTCCTGTGGTTCCAACCAAAAAGCAGATTGTGGTAAGCGAAGTACAATATGATGTACGTGTCGTACCGCCCAATGTGACTAGTTTTATGGAATGTGTAAGTCGCGAGACTTTTAGCCAATTGCAAAAATCAGGTTTTTTACCTGATACTATTCTCGAGCGCGATGCCATATCAAGAGATGCAAAAACCAAACGCTATCTTATTCGTTATCGGGTTAATGATTTTAAAGAAATAATTGATGGGAATGCAATGTGTCCAAATGATAATACGATAGAGATATTAGTTCAGATGAAATTTTATGATGTAACTGGCGTGAAATTACATAAAACCAGCACGGTTGAAGCAAGTGTTACTTATGAAAGCAATATGTTTGATACTACAGCAATTAAACCATTATTTATGACTGAATATCATCTTTTAGCAAAAGGCAAAGTTTCAATGGGTGATAAGGGTTCTGAACGTATTGCCTATTCTCGTGCTATGGCAAGCGAGTTAGCAACACAACTAGTTATAAAAACCGCTGAAGCACTACACGCTCGTTGGCCTAAGTAATACTTATGGCGTATTATCTTACTCATATACTGCGGCAAACAAAAGCTCGGCAGCATCAAGCATTGCAGGTCCAGCGTTATCAATAAGTTGTGAGGGTAACTCAATAATTTGACCATCTTTGGTGCATGCTGATAAGTTTTTAAGGCCAGAGTGTTGGCAGATAAATTGCTTCATACCATTTTTAGTAACAATTATTTCTGGAGCAAGAGTTAATATATCTTCTGTGCGGTAATGTGGCCAAGCTTGATAGTTATTAAGTGCGGCAACATCAATTAAACCTGCATAGGTTAGAATATCATGATAACTAGTACCAATGGTGCCACCAAATAAAGTTGATCCCATAGTAGCCAAGTAAATAGCGCGTTTGCGTGATGTAATATCAAGGGTCGCAGCAATAGAGCGTAAGCGTCGTAAAAAACTTTTAGTAAAACGTAAACCACGATCATTGTGACCGATAAGTTTAGCAATTTGATGTGCTTGTTGAATTAGTGATTCAACACCATGCATTTCTCCAAGATCAAAGACTTCAATACCAGCTTCGCGTAAACGAGCAACACTACGAGCATTACTACTACCGCTGCTATTAACAAGTACTAAATCAGGTACCAGGGTAAAAATAGTTTCTGGCTCAGCAATATTAGCGCTAATATTTTTACCCACATACTGATATCCCCATGGTGACTGTTGCGCACCATAAGGTGAGAAAGTAATAATGCGATTAGGTTCACATAATTCAAATAATAAGCGATCGGCTATTGGGCTTTGTGAAACGATCCGCTGAAAGTTACGAATTTTAACAATATGTCCGGTTGCATCGGCAATAGTAGTAGCTTTATCAGAATGTTTTATCTCAGGGTGAGCACCTATATTTTGATTGCCATTATGATAACTTAAGCCAAATATTAAAGCCAAAATAATAGCAATAATAAAGCTACTGATATTTGCCCAGGTAATTGCTTTCATTACTTGGCCTCATTATATAGACGATAACCAAGTCCACCACCTGGTATTAATTCAACCCCGAAAATATCGCTTAATCTAGGAGAGGAAAATACTGCTTTTGTAGTATCGTTTATTGCTAACTTACCATTAGCAATAATTAATGTGTGATCAGCTAGTGTAAGTATTTCATCGAGACTATGAAGTACGGTTATAATACAGCGACCAGCTTGTGCCATTTTTTTTAAGAGAGTTAATAACGTTAAAGCATGAGCCAAATCTAAAGCTGCAGTTGGTTCATCTAGTAATATTATTTGGGCATTAGTAGCTAGGGCTCTAGCGATTAATACACGTCGTTTTTCGCCATATGATAATTCAGAAAATCTACGCTCTTGCAAATTTTCAATATCAGCAGCCTTGATTGCGTCAGTAATAGCAATTTTGTCTTCTTTATTTAAGCTACCTAAACCACTACGATGCATGAATCGACCTTGGGCAACAACAGTTTGTACTGCAATAGGTGCAGTTAGGAGAGAAAATTGTGGTACATACGATATATGACGAGCTCGTTGCAGTATTGATAATTTAGTAGAATCCATCCCTACTACTGAAATTTTTCCGATCGCTGGTAGTAGACCAAGAATAGCTTTAATTAAAGTGCTTTTTCCTGCTCCATTTGGTCCGATGATACCAGTGATTGTGCCGGGCATTGCCGAAAAGTTAATATTACTGAGCAATGTGCGATTAGCTAACTTAACTGATAAATTAGCAACAGCCAAAGCTGGTTCAACCATGCAATAACTCCCGGCGTTGTTTGAGAATAAGCAACAAAAACAAGGGAGCTCCGACTAGCCCGGTTACTACGCCAAGTGGCACATGCGTTCGTCCTGGCAATATACGAGTTAACAAATCACAAGCAACTAGAAAGGTGCCTCCGGCTAGCGCTGCGACAGGTATAAGACGGCGATGATTAGCGCCGATCCATGGACGCAGGGCGTGTGGCACCACCAGTCCTACAAAGCCAATATTACCACATAGTGAAACGGCAGCGGCGGTAAGTAATGCTGTCCAGATAATCCCCCAACGTCTCACTTGTGCAACATTAACTCCTAACGAGGCAGCTTCTTCTTCGCCTGAGAGTAAAAGATCAATAGACCGCCCCCAAAACCATGCAGCAATTATACCGAATATTGTCAATGGAAGTGCCATCAGAACTTGTTGTTTACCTACTCCACCTAAACCACCAAGTGTAAAGGCAACAACGGCACGGCCAAGGTCCCAACTATCTTGGGCAATACTAGTAGCTAAGGCACCAGCGGCAAGAAACAATGAAGATAAAGTAAAACCAACAAGTAAAAATACTAAGGGGCCACTATAAACTCGACCAACTACTAGCAGTATAAATAAGGCAATAAGTGCACCGCCTAAGCAACCGAAAGGCAAAATTAACTCTGGCGCAATATGAAATAGTTGACGCGCAAGTATGGCATTTAAGCCAATTATAGCTAGTTGCCCGCCTAAACTAGCACCACCGGTAGTACCTAAAATTGAGGGACTAACCAAGGGATTACGAAATAGTCCTTGTACAATAACACCACCTACGGCTAATGCGGCGCCTACCATAAAAGCAGCAACTAACCGAATACCGCGCAACCTTAATAATGTTGATCGCAGCGTTAAATTATCAAGATCAGCTCGACCTAAACTTAATGAAAGTGCCCCTAAAACTAGCATGAGTATTACTAAGATCAAGCAAGTTATTAATAGCCTGCTATTACTATCAGCACGCAAGTCCGGGGAGGTAACTGTTGTAGTCACGAGTTTAGTATTTGATTACTTGACGTGGGGGTAAATTGTGTTCGGGATCAGGGTTTAAGTTATTAACTTCGGTGCAGGTTGCAGCATCACTCGTAGAAAATACGCGCAATTTAGGATCCGTCATTGAACCATCTGTAGCTAATAGTTTTTTGGTGGTAGGATCAGCAAATAAACTACTTAACTGCCAACTGCCAGAAGCGGTAAATACGCTGGCAACTTTGTCATTGTTTAAAGATAAGCGCCAAATTTCGTCATTTTGATCATCACCATTACCCATAACCACCACGAAAATTTGATCGCTATCCATGGCTGCAACGGTCATACCAGAAACTGTGCGATTGGCAAAAATATTATAATTATAACTTTTTGCAATAGTTGGTGGTGAAACACTAATATCTACAGCAACAATACCAGCAGTTTCAGATTGGGGTTGGCTATCGCTATAAAGTCCATAGCAAGCGATTATTAAATTTTGCGCTTCATTAATGTAGGCCATAGCCTCACAATCGAGAAATGGTAGCTCGATACTGTCAGTAATTGTATCGGTTTCGGAATCAATTACAATCAAAATACTAGGGGCGGCCGTGTCATAAAATGCAGAAATTCGACCAAGAGTAAGATAAACCATATTGTCAATAAGCATCAGTTGTGCTGGTCGTGCTAATACACTAGCATTATCAACAGCGGCGATTATTTCTGATAAATCAATGTGACCAATAATACTTGGGGTACTAGGATCGATAATTAGAATATCATCACCACGTTCAAGATCGTTAACATCAGGTTCTTCACTATTATAAGAAGCATTTTGAGCAAAACGAGTCACGTATGCTTTAGTTGTAGAAAGCGTGAGCACATCACGGGGATTAGCATAAAAATTACCAGAGCCAGTTGTTCCCACCGCGAGTTGCGCACGAACAGAACAGGTGACCGGATTGAGCCAAATGATTGCCGAATTGCTGCGATCGATAAGTACCAGTTCTGATTTGTCGTTTTTAGGAGTACTTGCGAGGACGACGTCGCCTGATAATGCTTGTGATAATTCAGGTGTTTGTGAACCAGAGCTAAGACAATTACTCTGTGCTAAGGTAAAATCGTCATTTAACAAACTAATGCTCGTACTTTCATAGTCGCTGTTGACAACAGCTATACCAGAAGCTGGGCCGCCTTTGTTTAGTAGGTTTTCATCTTCAGGGCAGCCAGCCAAAGTAAATGAAATAAATATAGAGAAAGCTGTAAAGAAATAATTGTGGAACTTCATAATTTACATACCTTGTGATAAGTTCGATGTTGTAACATCGAGGTTGATATAAAAACTACGACCAGGTAAGGGATAACCGATTAAATCTGAAACTTGTGTATTGCTAATATTTTTTACGCTCGCCATAATACGTATATGGCTATTAACGCTATTTAGATATACTCCGGCGCTAAATAATAAACGCTGGTTTATTTGCACCATGTTAGTAGGGTCGGCATAATTATCACTGGTATAATCAGTATCGACATACGCTCCAATATTTAATTGTGATGTTATATTAAATTCTCTAACTTCAAACCGAGAATATGAGCGCAATTTAGGACGTAAAGGTAATTGTTTGTTGTAGTGAGCTTTTATATCTGAAATATCACGACTATCAGTATAAGTAACTTGTGAAATTAATTGCAAATATTTATAAAGACGTATCTGCATTGAAGATTCAAGGCCATAAATACGAACCTGCCCTGCATTATATGCACGAACCTGCCCTTGAGTATTTTGCTTATATTGAATGAGTTGATGAACATAGCTACCAAAAGCCGCTATGTCGAAGATCACTTTGTTGCTATTAGTATTAACTTCATAATTGGCGCCAGCATCAAAATTATATCCCCATTCTGGATCAAGTTTGAGATTACTTAAAATGAAGCTATTATCGCCATAAAGTTCTATTAAGGATGGTAAACGTGCATAGCGACCAACATTTGCTCGTAGATTTAAATCTGTAAATGGTTTTTGTAATAGGGCCAGTCTGACAATAGGTAATTTATGCTCAATTGAGTGATTTGCTTTTTGCAGAGTAAAAAAAGCATCACGACCGGCAATAGTTTCGCGTGAAAATTCAAAACGTGCTGATGGGGTAATTTTAAGATTAATAGGCGCTACGATTAATTCTGTTTGTAATCCAGCAGCAGTAAAAACATGACTAGCTTTAACATTCGCAACTTGACTTGCAATAGTATTTGTAAGGTCACGTGGCAAATATTGTTCGTAACGGGTGTCAACAACACTGCTGAGTTTTACTATTGTTGTTAAAGGAATCGTCAGATGCCAAGTAGCCCCAGTGGTGTTAGTAGTATCGCGAGTATCGCCGGGCAGTGGTAATATTTCTAAGCGAGGATCATAACGACGCTTTTCGGTTGTACCCGCATATGCCAATATTTGCATCGGCTCATTGTTAACAAAATCAGGACGCGACTTAAAAACCAGGGAAGCTAAAAAACGTCTGGTATCAAAAGCCGCTTGAGTGAGTGGATAAATACCATACCCCGGTAAACCCTGTTCGCGGGTGAATGCAGAAAGATTAATAATTAATTTACGACTATCACCGAAATCAAAAGCTCCTCTAAGCAAGCCGCTAGCTTGTTGTAATTCATTATTTTGGCGTCGTAGTTTTTGATCATCATTAGCAGTGTACCTAGTGCCATTATCTGAGTTATATATGAAATTGCCGTTGGCATTTAAGGCTTGAGCACCAGCATATAATTTTAAATTTTTAAAAACTAAAGTTCCTCGAGCTTCGGCTAATTCTTGGCCAAAAGAACCAGCACCCAAAGAAACCCAAGCCCCAGTTTCTCTAGGTGAACGCGTGTTAATTGCAACAACTCCTCCAATTGCCGAGGAGCCAAAGGCTAAAGGACTCATACCACGATATACTTCAATACGTTCAATATCGCCTATTGGAATGGTGCTAAGATCAACCCCACCGCCAACTGCTGAGTTCAAAGGAACACCGTCGAGATAAACCAATACCTGGTTAGCGCTTGAGCCGCGCAGTGATAATGTTGCAAGTGAACCTAATCCACCGAGTTGAGAAACGGTTGCACCAGGTAACTCAGTAAGTAGTTGTGGCAGCGACTCGCCGCTGCGAGGTGTGCGCGTTTCATTAATCACCGAAGCTGAAGCTGAGTCGTCTTCTCGTGGAGAGGGGTCTGTAGCTGCAGTTGTACGTACTACCGTCTCAAAATCAGCATCAGCGATATTGTTATATTGAGAAGAAAGTGAAACCAGTTGTTTACTTGTTAATGAAGATGGCACAACTATAGTCGCCTTGCCTTCATCAGCGAACACTTTATTTGGTGCGCTAAAAATAGCAGATAAAAATAAAACTATTTTAATTACGCCAAGGTGGACGAAATCCGCGCCCTTATGGCTAACTACAGCCCGCATTACTTTCTCTTTCACGCGGGATTAAATAGAGGGGCCAAATGCGCTAAAAAGGAAGCATTCGGTACCCACTTGTCCGCGAGAAGGTAACCAAAACGACAGCAGGCAGGTCTCCTGGCTTGTGGAATGCTTTGGTATATTATCCAAAGCTAGCTAAAGGCGCCTTCCCGATTCTTTTTAGTAGAATCAGTGGCATGATGCTTTAGCTTTTGCCCACTTACAGTGGCGGGACCGCGCCGGATTTGCACCGGCTTCCCTCTTTGCTAACCCTTTTTTAAGGTTTAGCACCTGCAGTCACAAAAGTTTAATTTTCAAAAAGCGAACGCAACGTATGTGTTTGGATAGGTAGAAGTCAAGATGGGTCGAGTTATTATTAGATCAAATCATTGTATGTGTATTACGATAATCTTAGTATACCTATAAAAATCGATACACCTATAATTAAAGCTAATCATTGATAGGTTTGATAAATTTAGTAAAAATGGTGAAAAGTTGATGAGAAATTTTTATAGTATTAATGGTGTCGCTTGACGAATCGCAGCAATACGAGTAAGCGAGCGCCCCATGAATTTAGCTGTATCAATAAGCTGGTGTTTATCTGCGTTGCGAACATTGGGGCGATGGTGGCGGCCTTTAATATTATTCATCATTTTACCAATAGTGATTTTGCATGTAGTTTTGCATAGTGATTATGTTGGCTACTGGCTTAATAATAAAGCTGAAAATGCTTTTACCAAACATGGAGTTGCTTTTAAGGCGTCTAAGCCAGCTCAAATCCAATGGCCGGGTAAAGTGGTTTTTCATGATATTGAGGTAGGTTGTGACGATTGGCAATTAAATGCAACTCAAATCTCAATACAGCCGACTTTATCTGCTTTGTTTCATGGTTTTTTTACTGACGAAATAAATATTAAGGTTAACCAGGCCAGTTTGCATACTGATAATTTTTCATCAGATCTTAATTGGCATGTTGATAGTGGTGAGTTTTCAGTTAAACAGTTGCATGATGATTGGCGCATATTTGCTAATTTGTATTTTAAGCACGGTAGCAAAGCATTATTAGCTGCCAGCATTGCCAAAAAAATTAGAGTGCAAATAGCCATACAAGATGCACAATTTGAAGATCTTCCTCCTTTATTAATAAAAAAATTAGCTAAAAACTTAAGTGGCAAATGGTATGGAATAGTAGCTTTACAGTCAGCACGTGATCTAAAAAATATTAATCTCGCTCTGCGGTTATATACTAAAAACTTAAATATTTCTGATTTAAGTAATGAGATGTTAGAAATTGGTCCAGTAGTATTAGATATTAACGCCTTAGCAACTTTCAATCGTAGCGAGCAGCAACTTAATTTTTCTTCAGCTAACATTGCATTAGGACCACAACGAGAATTACGAGCCTCGGTTTATGGTTATGCAAACTTGAAAAAAGAAGGTTTGTTGCGCTTACATGCAAATGTACATGCACCAGAAATGAAGCATCTATTAGCAGTATTGCCGCAAACATTGCAGCTACCATCAGATGCACCAAAAGCTAACGGTATATTTAATGCAAAATTTGATATAAATGGCTCATTTCATAAACCTTTAGATTGGCAAATAGTTGCAAAGCTTGATCTTAAAGGTATGCGGTCAACTACTATAGATTTAAATTTAGCTAAGTTGAAACATTCGTTTACTTATCAAACGACCAATGCCTTTGGCGAAAACTATAGTTTTATAGTCGGACCAGAACGAGACCTATTTGTGCCACTGGCGCAATTACCATCATATGTCGCCGATGCCGTAACCACCAGTGAAGACGCTGGCTTTTTCGCACATCAAGGTTTTGATTTTAATGAAATCAAAAATAGTGTCTTTGCTGTTGTGCAAGCTGGCAAAGCAGTACGTGGCGGCTCTACAATTACTCAGCAGCTAGCAAAAAATTTATATCTATCTAAAGAGAAAACTTATGTACGCAAAATACGCGAGGCCTTAATTGCCTTAGCGCTTGAAAGCAATCTTACCAAACATCGTTTATTAGAAATTTATCTTAATATTATTGAGTGGGGACCGGGGATATATGGTATCGGCGCTGCGGCGCAATATTATTTTAATAAAGATGCAAGAGACTTAACACCACGCGAGGCAGTATATTTAGCTAGCGTCATTCCAAACCCCTTACGCTATTATCGGCAGAAAATACGCGAGGATGTCAGTTTAGCCTGGAGCAACCGTCTAGATAGCATTCTCACACGTATGAGTGAAAGAGGCAGACTTGACGCACAAAGTTATGTCCATGCGCTGGATGACCAGTTAAATTTTAACAACTAGTGAATAATTAAACTTTAACTAGTTAAAACGTTTGTCTTTTTGACCGCTTTTGGCCCAAGCAATGCTTTTATCAAGGCTTTCTTTGAGATTGTAATAGCGACAGGCATGAACTGATAGTTGCACACCAAGTACTTTGTTTAGGTTTTGAAATAACTTTACTTCTTCATTAGTACATGGCTTTGAACCATTTCGAGTGTTGATTTGATAAAGGCACTCTGTGTGTAATTCATTAGCCTTTTTTAGCCATTCAACTTTTTTCATGTATCTCTCCCAAGTGAAAAACTACTAGTGTATGAACTTTTAAACCAATAGCAACACATAAGTCATCTAAAACGAACGTTTCATCCATGTCATCTAAAACGAACGTTAGTGAGGAGAGATCTTAAAAACTAAGATTTCTCGCTGCGCTCGAAATGACAACGATGAACGCTCAAAATAACAACTATTAGAGCTTACAATAACAGCTATAAGCATTTGCAATGACAGCTATTATAAGAAACTACAAACAAGGCTAGAGCTTTGGCTGAATTAGTTACGCAAATTAGAAAAAATGATGAGAGACCACAAAATAGAAAAAAAGGGGATCTTAATTAGGGGGTGTCCCTAAGCAAATTTGGTGAAATAACCTAAGCTTGCTACACGCGCCTTGATAGCTTCGACGTTCTCTAATAATTCAGTAGTAGAATCCCAACGCCCAGTGATAAATTGCTGGCGCATACCCTCAGGCATTTCAAGATTAAAGCTTTTATCGCTAATTGACACTAGGCGTTGTTCGAGATCAACTTTAACTTGTGCCTCTGGTGTTGCAGCAATTACATTCATGAGTGTTTGAATATCTTCATGACTGAGACAGCAGCAAGGTATCCCAATAGCCACACAGTTACCTAGAAAGATTTCGGCAAAGTTTTCACCCACAATAGCGCGAATACCCCAACGCATAATCGCTTGCGGTGCATGTTCGCGTGATGAACCACAACCAAAGTTTTTATTTACTACTAATATTTCGGCGCCTTGATTTTGTGGTTCATCAAAGGGGTGCACTTTGCCTACGGCTTTAAGTGAGGCGCGATCATCTTCAAAAACATGCTCACCTAAGCCGTCAAACACTACTGTACGTAAATAACGAGCAGGGATAATGCGATCAGTATCAATATCATTGCCAGCAACTACTACCGAGCGGCCACTGATGGCGATGCGTTTTGTGTCTTGCATTTTTATACTCCTTAATAAAGCAGTAATTGGCTTTTTAGTTTTTAGTTAATCCCAAATACCTCGCGGGCGTCAGCGATTTTTCCAGCGATTGCTGATGCGGCCACCATAACTGGGCTCATAAGCAAAGTGCGGCCAGTTGGTGAGCCTTGACGACCTTTGAAGTTACGGTTTGACGATGAAGCACATAATTCGCGACCCACAAGTTTATCAGGGTTCATCGCCAAGCACATTGAGCAACCCGCCTCGCGAAAGGCAAAACCAGCATTGGTGAATATCTTATCCCAACCACGTGCTATCATTTCGCGGGCAACGGCGACTGAACCTGGTACGACTAAAGCCCGTACATGCGGTTGCACTTTATAGTTATCTTTTTTAAGATATTTAACTACTTCGGCAAAATCGCTTAAGCGACCATTGGTGCAAGAACCAATAAACGCGACATCGATTTTAGTGCCGAGAAGCGGTTGCCCTGGGTTAACTCCCATATATTCATAAGCTTCTTTAGCAGCATCACGATCAGCTTCTGCAAGTTGTTCAGTATAAGGTATGGTATCGGTAACGCTAATAGATTGCGCGGGGTTGGTGCCCCAAGTTACAACCGGTGGGATATCTTCGCCTTGATAAACCACGCGATCATCGTAAACCGCGTCAGCATCACTCTTAATGCTTTCCCAATACTCAACGGCACGTGACCAATTATCATATTTGGGTGCATACTCACGACCATGTAAATAATCGTAGGTGGTTTGATCTGGATTTACATAACCACAACGCGCGCCGCCTTCAATGGCCATGTTGCAAACAGTCATGCGCTCTTCCATGGTAAAATTATCAAAGAGCGTGCCACCAAATTCGTAAGCATAGCCAACGCCACCATTAACCCCAAGTTTACCAATGATGTAGAGCACAACATCTTTGGCATAGACACCTGGGCAGAGTTTGCCATTAACTTCAATGCGGCGTACTTTAAGTTTGCCCATGGCCATAGTTTGAGTGGCGAGCACATCGCGAATTTGCGAAGTACCAATACCAAATGCTAAAGCACCAAAAGCACCGTGTGTTGCAGTGTGTGAATCACCGCAACAAATGGTCATACCAGGTTGAGTTAAACCACGCTCTGGACCAACAACATGAACAATACCGTTCTCATTAGCTGCTGGTGAGAAAAAGCGAATGCCAAAATCTTTTACGCTTTTCTCTAAACTTTTCATCATTTCTTCGGCCATCGCATCTTTGTACGGACGCGCTGAATCAGCAGTCGGAATAATATGATCTACCGTGGCAAAAGTACGTTCAGGATACATTACTTTTAAGCGTCTTTCGCGAAGCATGGCAAAGGCTTGTGGCGAAGTTACTTCGTGTAACAAATGCAAACCCATAAGCAATTGGTATTGCCCTGACGACAATTGACGTACCACGTGCTGGTCAAATACTTTCTCATAGAGTGTTTTACCCATTGGTATTACTCCTTGTCTAATGCGGCATAATCCTCGATGCGTGAGGCAACGAGGTTGCCAAAATTTGTAAAAGTTTTGAGTTGCTTGCGATTAAGAGGTGCCCAAATCGCATCGATTGCTTGCTGGCGTTCGCTGCGAATAAGCTCCATGGTTTTTTTACCCTTAGTCGTGAGCAGATAATCACGTTGGCGGGCATCAGCGGTAGATAGTGAAACGCTAATCAATTTTTTGTTTTGTAATTGCCGTAATATTTTTGAGACTGCAGCAGGGCTACTTGAGCGAGTTTTGGCAAACATGCTTGGGACAAAATGCTCGCTAGATATTTGTTCAAGTACTTGCCATTGCTGTTCGCTAAGTTGCACAGCTTGCGCTAATTGTTCACGCCGCTCTGTAAAAGCGGTAACCAAACGTTGCAAGCAGCTGACTGCGGCATAAAGCTCGTCGGTTGATGTTAATGTGGTGTTATTGTGAACCATGAGAAATAGTTAACCATAGTTAATAATTGATGTCAAGAAAATAAAATCGGGTTGTAAATAAATGAAATATATTTTGTCATTGACAGATGATCTCCAGCATGATCACACTGGATTCACTTTGCATTTAAGCAACTATCAACAATAATTGAACAAGTAAAAACATTGACGCTTGATTGTTACTAGTGAGCATTGCTTGCTTTCTGGTTTAGCGCTAGGTACATTTTGAGCAATTGTCACGCAGGCAATTGTCGGTTTCATTGCGTATAGCTAAATGACCAAGGTCATTTGAGTCTAGCCTGTTAAAACGATACCTATGGGAGATACGTTAAGTATGGCCAACTATATAAATGAAATTCATGTCGTCAACTGCTGGGCATTCAAAAATAAACGGTTTAAATTTGATGGCAAACGACATCTTATTTTTCTTGGACCTAATGGCAGCGGTAAAACTTCAATTTTAGATGGGTTAGCATCAGAATTAGTCACAGACGGTCCAAGTCATCATTGGATAGTTAGCTTAATAAAGGCTAATAAGGCGGTAGAGGAGATAGGGAAAAATAACCGACGTGATCTTGCTCTCGTAACCACTCGCGAACGAGAGCTAAATAACCAAAAAGAACTTGCAGAAAAAAACTCTGTTGTTGTTCCATATTTTAATGAATCACCTCCATTAGCAAAAACACGGTATTTATTGCCTACATTTCATTTTAAAGCTGCTCGAATTTTTAATGGTAATCCAGTTGCTGGACCTATGTTGAATTCTGGGGTTATGTCGCCGATGGGGGAATCAAACTCCTTTGTACAATATCTGGTTAATCGGCGTAGTGAACAAGCATATGCCCGCGAAGAAGGTAACAACGAAGCAGCGGATAATATAGCTAAGTGGTTTTCTATATTAGAGCAACAAATCAGCAATTTGGCTGGAGAGCCATTGACTGTAAAGTTTAATCGAAAATCCAACTTTGCTTTTAGTCTAGTGCATGCCGATGGCCGTGAAAGCCCCTTTGAGTCATTACCCGCAGGTTATGGTAATGTATTAGAAATATTTTCAAAAGTATTGATGCATTTTGATAAAGCAGGGGTTGCTATTGATGACCCTAATACTGCCTGTATTTTGCTTCTTGATGAGCCAGAGGTACACCTTCATCCGCGTCTTCAATTATCTGTACTTCCAGCCTTAGCGAAATTAATTCCTGGTGCACAAATAATTGCTGCTACACATTCACCGATGGTTGCAGCCAGCTTAGAAGATGCCATAGTATATAATCTTGAAACAGGCTTGCCCGTAAAGACTTATGGACTTGACCCAAATGCCGCTCTTTTAAAAATATTTGATGCCGAGCTACAACCAAAAGATGTACGTGAATTAATTCAAAAGGTTGCCGACAAAATTGATGAAAATCCTGATTCTGCACAGCAATCACTTCAAGAATTAGAACAAATTCTTGGCAGCGATCATGAAGAAATTGTGCGTTTTACTACCTTATTATCACTACTAAATATCAAAGACGATGATACCAATCAATAAACGCATTAATGTACCAAAAGAATTGACTGAAGCTATGTCATGAACATTCTTATTTATCTCAAGAGCGAAATTAGTTCCTTTCAAGTTAATGACACACAGTTTGCTAATTTAGTTGCTCGTTTGTCGCAACATAATTTTGTGCGTGTGACGAGCAAAGAAGAGTTTAAGCAAAAGTTACCTGAAACTGATGCAGCCGTAGTGTGGAGTTTTCCTGCTCATTGGTATGCTTTAGCACCAAAACTTAAACATGTTTTTACCCCGGCTGCTGGTCATGATTGGATTGCACCTGATCCTCAAGGGCAGGTGAGCATTCATTTTGGTAAGTTTCACGGTAAAATAATGGCTGAAAGCCTTTTAGCGATGATGCTATTTATGAATCGACAGCTTGGGGTGGCTATTAAGCAACAACGCGATCATGTTTGGGCTGCAAAAAATTTTGAGAGTTGTCGGCGCATAGTCGGGCAAACAGCACTCATTATTGGTTATGGCGCCATTGGGCAGCATATAGCTAGGCTTTTATCGGCAATAGGTATGACGGTTTATGGATTACGTCGAACCAAAATAGATAATACCTCTTATGTAAAAAGACTTTTTACGGGTAATGAACTTCATGAGGCTTTGACTTTTGCAGATCACGTGGTTTGTATTTTACCTGGTGATACGACTACTGATAATTTTCTTGATGCCGCTGCTTTTGCAAAAATGAAACCCGGCGCTATTGTTTATAATCTTGGTCGCGGTAATACTATTGATCATAATGTGCTAGTTGCTGCGCTTAATTCAGGTGCGATTGCAGGCGCATTTCTTGATGTGTTGCCCAAAGAGCCACTGCCGCCCACTTCGTCTTTGTGGGATACACCCAAACTTTATTTTTCCCCGCACGCTGCTGCGGTATATGCAGAGTATTTAGATTTATATTTTAAAGAACTTGCTGAATTAATTAATAAGTTGGGAACGAGCGTTTAATACTATTATTTTTTACATTCACCTATACGTTTACCACTCATAGTATACTTCATTTGCATGTCGGGTTGACCGCCACCTGAAATTTGAAAATCCATTGAACCATTATACACGTTGTACTTGTAGATGATTTTGCCAGCGCCAGTCATAACCATGCCCTTGTCATCATTACATTTAATAGACCAGGAGACGGAGTCCTTTTTAATTTTAATTTTACTAACTTTACATTTCTGATCGGGTTGTTGCGTGTTAGGTACAAGGTCTTTTTTAGTAATACAGCTAGTGGTGGTCATAGGTGGCATGGCCATGGGCATGCCGATCATCTCCATTTTTATGGTGGTTTCCCACTGACCTTCTTGAACATTGATTGCTTTTGCGGCGAAGGTTGCAAATGGAAGGCTAAAAATAATAGCAACAGCAAGTGAGATAATACGCATGTTTGAATCTCCGCAGTTTTAAAACAGTTTTAACAGTTCTTCTAGCTTCTTAATAATTGATTTTACTATGAGCATAAAGAGTATTTAGTCGTTTATCATCTAAAGTCCACAAGCGTGCATGTGAAAGAATAGCTTAAGGGGTGGTTTCAAGTCATAAATGCAGCAGTATGCCATCGGTAAGAATTAGTTATAAACAGATGATTAAACCATGGTATTTGTTGTTTAATATAAATCGGACATTAATTGACCAATAAAATCAGCCATTATTGCCTTATTTGTTGGAGTGGGTTGGATTTTTGGTTTTTAACGATGACTCCACATAGGTTGGTCGATAGCTTGATCGTTAAATTCAGTAAAGTCATTAACCGCGCGTGCATTACCAAGCAAAGAAGAAATGACATCGACAAAATCTTTTCGTCTAACATTGATGCGCGGGGTAACTGGACGCAAGGTGATCTCAACAGCGCCTTGAAGGTCATTTATCGACTCGTCGAGCACTATGGTGCGGGAGTTGGTGAGTCGGCCGTTGATGATGATTGCTTTTTGCATCTTTTTCCTCTTTGAGCCTTTTAAAGTAGGTTGCTGAAAACAAATTTAAGCAACCAACTTTAATCGAATTCGAAGAGGGTACTCGCTATAAGAGTTTAGCGCAAAGGGATAAGTTGTGAATTTGTCTGTTATTATACACAAGTTATTCACAGGTCAAAATTGCTAGCCAAAGTCAAAAAATGCAAAAAAATCTCCAAATATTTGAGGTTCAAATAGTACTTTTATTTAATGCCTACATGTGGATAACTATTAAGTAACAAAAAGAGTAAGATCATTGTTACGATCGTATTATAATAAAAAAGGTTTATAGAAGTATTATTGCGTTTGGGTTTTTTAGGTGGGTTATGACATGGTTGCGACCAGCGAAATGAGATTTTTACACCTTGTTTTTGCAGAATCCTTGACCTTCTTCTTTCGGTTAGCTTCAATTGTATAAATGACTATTTTGTCATTGCTCATAATTACGAGGAAAATATGAGTTTGATTGTTGCTGTTGACGTATTTAAAGCAGGTGAAACGTTGCAGCATTATGAATTTTCAAGCGATCACCAACGGTTAGTGCGTATTGGCAAATTACCCTCAGCACAAGTCCGCCTTGATGAACCAGCAGCTTCGCGAGTCCATGCCATCATCGAGGTTTCACATGCGCAGGCAATGTTGGTTGACATGGGTGCTGACAGTGGCACGTTGGTTAATGGCAAACGGGCTAGTAAAGTTAAATTATCTCATGGTGATAAAATTGTAATTGGCGCTACCGAATTAATTGTTAGCATAGGAACCAACAGTGCAGATAATGCCGCCAAAATTGTGACTAATAACCCAATTTCATCGGGTATGTCAGTATCTCAAGCATCTGTACCTGAGCATTCGCAAGCATCAACAAACAACAATTCTGGGCAAGGCAGTAATTTAAGTGCTGCAGTATATCGGGAACCATCAAAAGTACCTACAAATATGAATAATTTTAGCCAGCGCTTAATAGCAAAAATGCGCGCTCTTGATGCAAACATGTTAGCGGAAGTAGAACTTTATATTGATTGGATTGCCTATCGTCAGCAAGGAGCTAGACAAAATTATTCGGCTACCTCAGTTGCCCTCCCTATAGCTACTGCAAAAGTAGCGCAAATACCAGCACAAGCTTCTTTTATTTCCCAGGCGCAAGCTGTAAGAACGGCACCTTATGCTAATGTTAGCCAGCCAGTAATGATTCCGACTTCGGCAATGGCGGTGACTGCTGTAGCGTCAAAAGCTGATGCAGAAACAGTTCAAGTTCAACAACCCGCAGCAAGCAATTTTCCGCCTAATCGAAAACCACCACGCGATACTTTATCATATGTTAAACAAATGCGTCGCAGTCGTCGGTGGCAACAAATTATCATTGGTGGAGTATTGGTTGTTGTTGCCATAATCATGTTGATTACGTTGTTTAAGCCTTCTAAAATTAATCTTAACTTACCTGATGCTGCAACAACACCTGCAACAACACCTACAAAAACAACCAGCACCAGCGGTGAAAGTGGGTCTGCTGCAACTACTACTGATACTGCTGTTGATGGTGAATCAACAGCAGAGGCAACAACTCCTTTAGATGCTTCTAAGCCGCCTTCTGTTGCCACTGTTGATACAAATGCAAACTCAATAGTACCAAATGCACAAATCGTTATTTACCGTATACCTGATGATCAATCCTTAAGTGAGATAGCGAATAATTTATGGCCAAATTCTTCCAATGCCTTTCTGTTGCAAAAAGAGAATCCGATCATTACTAGCATTGATGTAAAAATTGCTAGAGGCACAGTGATTCGTATCCCTAAAATCGTAATTTATAAGGTTCAAACTGGTGATACGTTAGCTAGTATTGCTGAAAAGTATTTTGGTAGTGCTAATGAATATAAAACTATTCAAAACGCTAACAAACTTATTTTACCAAATCCAGAAAGTTTAATAGTTGGCACTAGTTTAATCATTCCTTTGGTTAACCAAGACTTGGAAAAACGCTTTACTTTATCATTAAGTAACGTAAAAGAGGAGACAAAAAATAATAAGACTGTCGCTCCTGTGGCAACAGAATCTATTAAAAATGAGCCTGCTGAAACAGCGACACCGAAACAGCCTTAGTGTCGGTAAAATCTTGTCAGTGCTGATTACACATTTAGGGACACCCCCTAGAGTGAAAATGGTTTTTTAAAAATCGAGAAAGTTTAAAATTTACCTTCGGTTATAAAGATCTTTGAAAGTATATTTGCGAATGCATAAAGGCTTGCAAAATATGAAAAAAGGGAGCACCTTTTGAGTATGTTTCGCGGCGCCCCGCGTTAACTCATTAATAAGGGGTGATAAAGTGGATTTGTGGCCGAATCAAGATAATGAAGTTCATGAGAATCCTAGTTGGCAAAGTATGCAGCCGGCTGAACAAGCTGCAATACATCGATGGTTTGTAGAGAATGACGGTTCATATATCGGACCCGTTGAAATCAGCGAAGTCGAGCGGTTATGGCAAACCACAGAGATAAACGAGCAGACGCGCGTTTGGACTGAAGGAATGGTTGATTGGCAAAACATTGCCGATGTTCCTGAGCTAATGTATTTAACTGTTACTCCAACTACTACGCAGAAAAATAATACAGTATCTGCACCACAATCATGGAAATCGCTCGAGGTATCAAGTCTTGCAAATTTAGTAGACACTGAGCTAGATTCAATATTTGTTAAAGATCAACAACAATTGCCAGAGCATCAGGTTGCTGACGATTTACCAGTGATTGAGGCAGTGGGGGCGAGAGACCCCTTTGGTAATTGGTGGTCAGAGCGTCCAATTCCACAAGACACTACTAGACGTCAATCACATCGTATTACCCGTTGGTTTACTGATCCATGGCACATTAAAATAAAAGGACAACGTGATATTCGCCGACTTTATTGGCTATTAGGCGTCACAGCTACCTTAACAGTTATTGCTTCTAGTACGTTAGCACTTAACGCTATGGGCATTATTGCAATTGGTCGTTGTGTACCTGAAACCGCCTTAGCTAGTAGTAACGAAATTATGCCGTTAGCGGCAGTTTTACCTTCGACTAATACGGCAAGCATGGTTGGGGTTAGCAGTAATGCTGGTTTGGCCAATACTGCTAAAGCCAATAGCAGCGCCTTATCGGGTGTGGCAGCAAGTGCTAGTGCTGTAGGTGCCAAAGAAGTAGTTAAAACTTCTAATGAAGAAAAAGAAGTAAAGACTAATAATCAACAAAATAATAAATTAGTTAATAGTATTAATAACAAATCTGAGCCAGCAACTAAGCATGTTTCAAAAAAACGTTCTCGCTCAATCAACAAAGATATATCGGGACGACAAGCTAATAAAGATCCACTAACACCTAAAGAGGTTCTAATCGCTACTAAAAACCAAGTGCGAAGTCTTGCACCATGTTTAAAACAAGCACGCAAAAATGGTGAACTTGAAGCAAAACGATATAATTTTGTGCTTGATTGGCAAATTAAAGCAAATGGTCGGGTTGCTGGCGCTAGACTCAAAAGCCCTGCTGAAATACTGCCAACCACAATTGCTAGTTGTTTTAAAACAGCAATGCGACAATGGCATTATCGTGCAAGCGGTGAAGATTTTGCGGTAAGTAATTTCCCCATACCGGTCAATGTGCGCTAAAGCAGATAAGTTACAACAATCTTTATATTAACCATAAGATTGAATTTTTTCTTTCAACACCTAAGTTCAAGAATTATAAAAGCCAATTTATGATTTAGACTGACTCGTACGTTTATCTATTTAACTTATTGAGAGGTATATGCAACTGCCGGATATTTCTTTAGCTGTTAAATCACTTATAACCAAAATTGGTGGGCCATTATTAGCGATTGATACCGCCACTGCTATTGGTTCAATAGCATTAGCAACGAGTACAAAATGCTATGAACAGACTTTAGCAGCAGCAGCGCGACCTTCGGATACTCTTGCATGTGTTATTAATGAACTTTTTATTAAAGCAGGGATAGGCGGGTGTGATCTAAAAGGAATCATAGTTGGTTTGGGTCCAGGCTCTTTTACTGGATTAAGGGTAGCATTAGCTACAGTAAAAGGTTTGGCTTTTAGTGCTGAAACTCCAGTTTATGGTGTATCTAGTTTAGCTTTATTAGCAGCAGGTTATGGTGTGGGTTTGTCTGCGCCTATTTTGGATGCACGCCGTGGTGAGGTTTTTTGTGCAGTATATGAAGTTAAAGATGATGGAGTGGTGGCTTTAAAAGTTGAAGATGCGGTGCGTACTCCTTTAGAGTTTGCGAGATTATTAACAAATTCAAATTCAGAATATGATTTAGTGAAAATTATTGGTGATAAGAGTGCGAGCAGTGCAGAAGTAGCAAATGCATGTGGTAAAACTATATTTGAAATACCCGCGCCACGAGCTGCAGCAGGATTTTTATTGGCAGCAGATCGTATTTATAAACAACAAAAAGAAAATATACTGACGTTAATTCCGCGTTATCTTCGAGCCAGTGCTGCTGAGCAGAGTATACAAAGTTAATTGGCTTACTGGCCTAAATGAACGTCGATGAATAGAAGCTGGGCCTAATTGTTTTATAGCGGCGATATGTTCAGCAGTACCATAACCTTTATGTTTTTCTAAGCCATAACCTGGGTGTTTTTGCGCCAAGGTACACATTAGTTGATCTCGATGGGTTTTGGCTAAAATCGAAGCTGCGGCAATTGATTGACTTTTGGCATCGCCACTAATTATTGCTGTTTGTGGAATATCCACTTTAGGTATGCGGCGTGCGTCAACGAGCAGGTGTTGTACTGAGCAATTCAAGGCCACAACTGCACGACGCATGGCTTCAAGTGCGGCATGGTAAATATTCAAATTATCGATTTCATTTACTGAGCAATGAGCTATTGCATAAGCGACGGAAATATTTTTTATTTGTTGCGCTAAAGTATCACGTTTTCTGGCGCTTAATTTTTTAGAGTCATTAATACCTTCAATAGAGCAACCAATTGGTAATACTACAGCAGCCGCTACTACGGGTCCGGCAAGGGGGCCAACACCAGCTTCATCAACCCCAGCAATATATTGAAGTCCTTTATGCCATAAAGGCTGTTCATAAGTTAAAAGATGAGCAAGGCGATTTTTTTCTTTTATCAAATTGACCCGACGAACTTGTTCACGACGAACTAAATTTCTAACCGAACATCGACAGTCACGGTTTAATTGTTGTAGTTCACGGTCATCGCAATAAGCTAATTTTGCGGTAATTTCTGCCACAGTTGCTTTATTTTTACTCTTTGCCATTGCTTAGAAAACCAATTCTATAAATCAGGTAATGCCTTACCTGGGTTGATTAGATTTTTTGGATCAAAGGCAAATTTTAATTGTTTTTGTAAAGCTATTAACGATGTACTTTGCTCAAGTGATAATTGTTCACGTTTGCTTAAACCAATACCATGCTCACCGGTAATAGTCCCGCCAAGTCCAACAACCGTAGCAAGTAATTCACCTCGAACAATATCGGCTTTTGTACGACTTTGGGCATCAGAACAAAGCAGATTTAGGTGAATGTTACCATCACCTAAATGTCCATATGCGGCAAATTCAATATCTGCTTTATTACATGCACCGCGGGCGGTGTTTAACAATTCAGGAATACGACTACGTGGCACTGCCACATCATCCGAGATTTTAAATGGAAACAGCTCACTAAGAGCGCTGGATACCAATCGCCGAGCACGTCGCATAGCTTCGCGGTCACCTTCACTCATGGCAATTTGCGAATCCGTGGCGCCGTGATCAATGGCTATTTGGCACGCGGTGGTTAATTCATTCATAGCAATTTCGTCGCGACCATCTGTTTCTAATAGTAGGGCGCAAGCTGCAGGCGGTATTTTAAATTCACTTTTATGTTGTATAGCATTAAGCGCTGGAGCATCGAGCAATTCGAGTATACGTGGGGTAATACCGGTGGCAAAAATACGCTCAGCGGCTAAATTTGCCGTCGTGGTATTTTCAAAAGAAAGCCAAGCAGTTTCGACTGCTGGTGGTGTTGGAATAATATGCATAATAGCTTCAGTAATAAGACCAAGAGTACCTTCTGAGCCTACAATTAAAGAGGTAACATCATAGCCGGCGACTCCTTTAATACTACGGCGTCCCATTTGCAGTACTTCGCCATCAGCTTTAACTAAAGTTAAACCCCAAACATAACGTTGAGTGGTGCCATATTTTATTGCACGTGCCCCTCCGGCATTAGTAGCAATATTGCCGCCTATGGTACATGATTCAAAGCTTGCTGGATCTGGAGGGTACATAAGCCCATGTTCAGCAGCAGCATGGTCAAGCTCAATATTTATTAGACCTGGCTCGACAACGGCATACAAATCCTGCTGGTGCATTTCAAGTATGCGATTCATACTTGAAAAGTCGATTACCAGCTCACCATTTTGTGCAATACAACCACCAACTTTACCGGTGCCGCCACCTCGAGGAACAATAGCGATATTTAAACTTGTAGCTTCGCGTACGGTAAAAACTACTTCAGCGGTGGTTAATGGCCAAAAAACACCACCTGGTTTTCCTTTTGGTAACATAGATTCATCAACTGCGAGTTTGGCCAGTATATCAACATCATTGCTTACCCTAGCGCCAAAGCGACGGTGCAAGCGTAAAAGTAAAGTATCAAAAGATGATGAACTAAACGTAGTCATGGATTAATTACCATAGCAATGCAATATAGTAAGCGTCGAGTTTAGTTGCTTCTAATAGCTAAAGTGTTAAGTTTAGTGTATAATGCTATGCGTCAGTAAAAAGCAATAATCATTGTTTACTCTTTAGGTGCCAGATAAGCTGGACTATGATAGAAGGCCGCTCTATTTTAAAAGTAGTAGTTTAGGAGTGACATGAGAGGAAATTATCAATTGTCTAAAATGACGGATAGAAGACCTAATGATATCGTAGAATTGAAAAACGGGGACAAACCTACCATTGTCCCAGTTAAGAGTCCAGCAGAGCGTCTGCGAGAAGTATTGTTGCGTCATCGAGGTGAACGTCATTTAATTACCATTAAAGGCTATCCCGATCCTGATAGTATCGGTAGTGCCATGGCCTATGAATTTATTGCTCGCCAATTTGGTATTGAATCTACAATTTTATATTTTGATGATATTTCGCATCACGAAAATCGTGCATTAGTAAAAAAACTTGCAGTTGATATGGTGCGTTTTGATGATGGCATTAACCTTAGTGACTATCAACGCATGGCCTTAGTCGATGCTCAAATAATTGATGTACCAACAGCAGTTCTGCGTTTACCAATGGTTTCAATTGTTGATCATCACAAAATACAAGGTGAACTTATTTCTGAATTTATTGATATTCGTGATGATGCTGGGGCTACTAGCTCAATATACGCAGAGTATTTAGCTGATGGTCTTGCTCCTATGGATGCCTCAAATCCAGCCGTGGGACGTCTAGCTAGTGCTTTATTATACGGCATTCGTTCTGATACTGATGATTATTTGCATGCTCGTGAAATCGATTATCGGGCTGCGGCATATTTGGCACCACATGCAGATCATGATTTACTATTATCAATTTCTCTGCAAAGCGTTTCTCCTCGCACTATGGATATTACTCAAAGAGCTTATGCAAATAAGGTAATTGCCGACACCTTTTTGCTAGCTGGAGTAGGTTATGTCCGAGACGAAGATCGCGACAGCATTGGACAAGCCGCTGATTATCTTCTTAGACGCGAAGGTGTTGATACAGTAATAGTCTATGGCATTGTGAATAACCAGTTTGTAGATGGCTCAATGCGTACGCGTAGCGATGTTGTTGATCCTGATCGTTTTCTAAAGGATTTATTTGGTGTAGATGCTCATGGTGTTGCTTATGGTGGGGGACGAGCAGATAAGGGCGCTTTTAAAATTATCTTAGGGCCATTTTCACAGTGTAGTGATCGAGATTTGTTGTGGAAAACTACGCAACGTACAATAGAAGATTTATTCTTCAACAAAATTGGCATAGCACGAGAATAAAGATACAAGTCCTAGGATGTTAGTAAGTGCATATGCAGCAGGGAGCTATTGTGGTTGGTATTATTATTGGCGTTGCAGCTTTTATTTTTGGGGCAAGTATAAGCGCAATTTGGCGACGCAGGCATATATGTCAAGAATTAGCACGATATATAGCAGAAGCTAATGAAAAAATAGCCAATGCTAAACATACCACAAATGGTAATCGTCTTGAGGGCGAACAAAAAGCTGCGGCAGAGCGGCAACGTTTTGATGCACAACGTTTATCAGAAGCTCAACGTATGCGCAACGAGTTAGCAGAATATGACTCAGAATTGCAGCTACGCAGCAGTGTTATTGATAATCGTGAACGAGCTTTGCAGAATCGTAATCAACAACTTCAAGACTATCGCCAAGAATTACGCGATCTTGAAAATACTGTAAATCAACTAACACACACTTATAATCAAGCAGTTGCCAAAGGTAAAAGCGAATTAGAATTAAAGTGTGGTCAGACAACTATTGAAGTTCGCAACCAGCTTGTTCGAGAAGCTATTGAAAAGGCCGAACTTAATGTTTTGATGCGTCTGCGTGAAAACGAAGCAACGCAAAATGAAATGGCGGCCATCGAGAGTCGACGTATAATGCAAACGGTCATTGAACGTTACGATGGTGCAAGTCATCTCGAACGTGTACAAAACACAATATATATCGAAGACCCGCAGGCATTTGCAGCTATGCTTGATCCTGCTGGCGCATGTCGCGTTGCGTTTTTTGAAGAAACTGCTTGTGAGCTTGTTCTTGATGAAGAGCAACATAATATAACCGTACGAGGTGAAGATCCCCTTGCACGCGAAATTGCTCGACGAATATTAGTGCAGCTACATGGAGTACGGCATAATCAGGGTGATAAAATTCACAGCCTCGCAAATCAAATAAAAATGAAAATTGATCGTGAGGTTCAAAATGCTGGCCGTAAAGCATTACGAGCATTGGGGCTTGATCGTGTGCATCCAGATGTATTGCAACTTGTTGGCAGATTGAAATTTCGCCTTAGTTACTCGCAGAATCAATGGCGTCATGCCATTGAAGTTGGACAATTAGCTGGACTTTTAGCGGCAGAACTTAAACTTGATACGGTTACCGCTCGTCGTGGTGGATTACTACATGATATTGGTAAAGCGATGACGCATGATCATGACGGCTCGCATGCAATTTTAGGTGCTAATGTTGCACGAGAATGTGGAGAAGATGAAGTTGTAGTTAATGCTATCGCTTCACATCATAACGATGAACCAGCAACATCACCAATAGCATTAATTGTAACCGCCGCAGATGCGTTAAGTGGTGGTAGACCAGGTGCACGACGTGAAAGTGTGACGCAGTATTTGACTCGCATTCAAGAGATACAGCGTATCGCTAGCACATCACCGGCGGTGCAGCGTGTTGACATTATGCAAGCTGGTCGTGAAGTGCGGGTAGTTGTAGCTGGCAATAGTCACGGAATAATCGATCCTAATGAACATCATAATGGTCCAACTTTAGATGAATCTGAACTGCAACCATTAGCACACAAGATCGCGCAACAAATTGAAAATGAGCTTACTTTTGCCGGTCAAATTAAAATTACCATCATTCGTGAGTCAAAGATTATTGCTGTGGCGCCATAATGAGACAGCACTTTTCAATCGTGTTGAGCTACTGCGAGCGTGTATACCTGCCTACGTTAAGCAGCCTCGTCCCGCCGCTGCTCGAAATATGTCCAATATTCCTGCGCTGCTTGGTCCTCGGGTGCTTAACTCGGCGACGGTCTACACACTCTCGTATACGCTCAACCCAATTGAAAAGCG
>JAFGEK010000145.1 GCA_016931625.1 Deltaproteobacteria bacterium
ATATTGCATTAAACGACTGATACATACTTGTGGCGGTATTGATATAAATAAATGAACATGATCTTTTGATATATGACCTCGCATTATTTAGTATGTCAATTCGTGGTGCCCAAGTAATGACAGCAATAGCATTAACAAAGCCAGGAGTTGCATTAGGACTTGCTGGTACTGATGCCAAAGGCAACGGTATCGTCCATGAACATCGATTATATCAATTAATAAGGCAAAAAAATCTCAACCATGACCACGTGATTAAAATTGAATTTCTCGATAAAGGTGTTCAAGCTTTTGCTTTTACTTTTGGTTAAAATTCTCTAAACCTGAATAAATACATGCACACCATTTAACAAATACTTATACGCGTTTGTTAAAACTATGATATAATTTTTTATTTAATTTATCATTATTAACTACTTGTTCGCCAATGTTTTATAAATTGACCAAAAGTTTAACCTTAATAATTAAATGCATACGCTTCTTGCTTATACTTTTTTTTCTTGTTAGCAATTTTTTCTGCACCTCGGCTTTTGCTCTACAGATTCATAACCTTCCAAAAAAATGGGAAATATATTTAGCCGTTGATAAAAATGATACGCTTTGGGTTATCTCAACAGGTCAATTCGGGCTTTATAAATATGAAAATGATAAATTTATTTATTATATGCAACCATACAATGTAAAATTATCAACCAATTCAATTTTTATTGATAGTCGAAATCGTAAATTGGTAAGTATAGGAAATGGAAATATTTTATTGTTTGATAATAATTTATGGAATCGTCTTCATATTCCAACCGGCATGAGTTTTTATAATCACATAAGCTTCGCAGAAGATTCTACCGGTAGATTCTGGGGTGGGATATCTAAATCCTGTTTGGCATCAAATTATAGCGCGCCAAGAATTTAATCTTTATCCTATCGACGGACCTGATACCAAAATGATGATTAGCAATGTTTACGACTTTGCTGCAGATGATAGTGGTAGACTATGGGCATTTACTACTGATCATGGCTTTAAGGTTTTTGCTGACAATAAATGGACAAATTTACCTATGCCATGGAAAAAACTGCCCGGATATGCTCATCTTGATTTTGATCCAATATTTAAAATAATGTATCTTGTTACTGAAAATACGGATAATTTTGATACTTCGACTAAAATATATGAACTATCTACTGAGGTAATAAACACTTCTATAATAGCAAGCAATAACAATTCTATTATTGCATCTATGCCTGCATGTCAGCATATTAATTATCTCCAACGTGATAAACGGAGCAATCTTTGGATACCGTGTCAATGGCCACGCGCAGTTTATATGCACAACGGTAAGCATTGGCAAACATTTTTACAGCACCGCCAACTTCACGGACGGATGGTATATGCAAATGATGGTCATGCTTATGTCGCTACAAATGATGCAAAAATTCTCGCATTTAATGGCACACAATGGCAAGAACTACCCGACGATTACCAACCACAAGTGTGGCAACAAAAACAACCACTATGGCAGCTTTATCAAGAGCCATCACAACGCGTTTCTGCTCATGAACTATTAAGTTGGCCAGATAAATACCATGATCAAAAATTCAGAGTAGTTGGTACCATTGCTACTAATTTTTTGCCTGGTGGTATTTGTGCTCATTTCGGTAAAGCGAACACTATAATCATGCCGATAATGCACGAGCAACTCCATTTTTCTTGGTGTCATCCGCAAGTAACTGGCGATGTGATTAAACATTGTCGCAAAAATCAATATGCCCTGTTAAATGAATCAATGAAAGAATATGTTGGATATTTTAGAACGCAGCCAAATCTCGATATCAATTCAGCACCAGAGAGAAGCTATCTCTACATTACTGAATGTTATCCTTTACCAGCTAAAGAAAACCAAGCCGCACATAAAGCTTATAGCGAATACATGCTGGTAATGCGCAAAAGCGATGAATATGATAGACAAACAAATCAATATCGTTCAGCAATCGCTACTATTGAATATCTTGATAACCAACTGAATATGCGTGCCTCGCGGCCACAGCAAATTGAATTGCCACAAATAAATTATCAATACTTGTTGAAGGACAAAACACTTACGTCAATTTCTCATAAAAAAATGGCCCCCAGAATAGCCCGAGCCATTATATTTTCTCCAAATGGGCAGCTGGTTGCGGTAGCTATTGATAATAATATTGAATTAAGATCACTAGATGGTAAGATATTGCGTATATTTAGTGGTCATCAAGACCGCATTGAAGCAATCGCATTTTCTCCTGATGGTATGCAGCTTGCGAGTGTCAGCTATGACCGAACTTTGCGTCTTTGGGATATTAGTGGCAAGCTCAACATACCACTTTAGCCGCAAGCATGAATGGGCATGGCAGTACAAGACTATGGGATTATACGCACCGTTTTTCTTTATTTTTTGATTCGCAATATTCAGACCGAAACACTAAAGTAATATTCTCACCTGACAGTCAATATTTTATCACTATAGGATATCCAGCCAATCTATGGCATCGTGATGGTGTCTTACTACGTACAATTGGTGGGTGGAGATTTACTGATGCTGCTATTGCTGCTGACAATAGTTATTTTGTTGCTATTGTAAATGAGTACATAGTTGCTTGGCCGCTTGATAGCAGCATAAAACCGATATTTGCCATACCTTATTAAAGCTCGTCGAGTTACCATTTCTCCGAATGCCAAACACTTCATAGCTATCGATGCAGCAGGAAAAACTACTATGTTATCAAGCCAAGGAAAACTGATTTTCTAGCATTGCTTTGCGCTGTAAAAGAATATTAAATTATTATTTGTATCATTCGTTTTTTTAAAAAACCAAACTAAGTATTTGTCTCACTGCAGCAGAAATTTTTTCATCTAGCAATTCATTTTTTTTTAAAAAAAAAAGTAACCACACTATCTTTATCAAACGTAAGTCCAGTTAATTGAAGTCTCCGGCCGTTGTTTTTACTCTTAGCGCCTAGAAGGCATATGCCTATCTTGCAGGAGCTACCTATGTCAGAGTTAAATTCTACTTACGAGAATGATGCTAGATTTAATTTTTTACGCTATCAAGAAGAACTACAGCGCGAACTTGAACGGCAACGCGAACTCGAAAGACAGCGTGAATTAGAAAGACAACGCCAACTTGAATTGCAAATGCTGGCCTTAGAACAGGCTGAAGAAGATGCGCGTCAAGAGTCATTAAAAGCCATAAAAGAACAAGATCAGCTCGAAACAAACTTCAACAACACCGCCCAAAAAGACGAACAAACCACTAAAGCGCAACAGGCAATTAGACAAAATGATCTATGTTTAAACAGTTCTGAGGCGGAAAAAGAACCTTCATTATGTATTATCTCTGCAAAACAAACCGACACCTTAAACAAAATAGCAGATGATCTTGCAATTGATTGTGCAACACTACAAAAGCTTAATCCTCAAATACTCGATACTCAGGCGCCTCTTATCGAAGGGCAAACAATAATTACTGGATACGAGCAAAATGAATCGACAATTAATAATACAACTATTACAGAAATAGATGTCGATTCGCTTGGAAATAATCTGCCACAGCCACCACCACGCGCTTTTTGGAATATTGGTACGGTTGGCTTCGGTATGAACACCGATGAATTCAATGAAACAGCAAACACCTTAACTAATCAGGTACTTGAGTTATCAAATAGTCAACTTACAGATCCACCTAAACCCCTGACAGCTAGCGAATTGGTTTTTGCTCTTGAAAATGCCGGCATTCCTCAAGATCGTATGGACCCTGCACAAATTAAAGCTGCGGTTGCATACATAAATGAAAGTCCTGCCGGAGCAGTTGCAGAATTTGGCGGTGGACCACCTAAAGACCTCGCAGAACAATCGATGCGATTAAGTCTAGCCATAAAGCAATTTCTTTATCTTGATCAGTATGGTGCGCCAGAGCTTGATCGCGAACAAGTAAAGGCCGTACTTTGGAGTGCTGCGCGAGTGCCAAGTCATGCACTTGATAATGTTGCTGATACAGATTTGCAAACAACTGTGCAAAATGTAGCAAATGCCCTAGTTACTCCGGGTAAACAAGAATTTAAAGTAGGTGAACATACACAACATCTTACCATATCAGACAATTTTCATCTTGATGCTACTGAATGTAATCCACCATCAAAATTAGGCACTATAGTTAAAATTGGTCTTGGCGTTGCTAGTTGGATCCCAGGTCCGGTTGGTATGGGCGCGCGCTTAATTAATGGTGCTGTTTCGCTCTATGAGGGAATTAAAGATGGCGATGTTTTCGGTGCTATTACTGGCGGCGCCGCTATGGTTGGCGGTGGCGCAAGTCTTCTTGGTAAAGCAGGAGCTATAAGCAGCAAAACTGCCGATACAATAAATCGTGTAACCGACGGTGTCACTTCTGCTACAAACGGAGTTGAAAAAATAAATGAAGGTGGCTTTACTAATATTGTCGCAGGTGTAGCTGATATTGCTACTGGCTCTGCAGGGGCAAGCGGTAAGGGTCTAAATGCCGCTAAAACTATAAACACTGTTGCTACTGGCTTAAGTACTGCTGAAGGTTATATACAAGCTAATAAAGCGGTTAATGATGCCAACGCTACCCTAGCTGCAGCTCAATTAAGTGGTGACCAAGATGCTATTGCAGCAGCACAAAAATCTCTTGATGACGCTAAGAACGCTCGTACAAATGCTTTACTTGGCGGACTAGCGACTGGGGCTAATTTTGCTGCAAATAACTTAAGTAAAAATGCTTCAGGTGATCTTAAAGCTGGTTTACATACTGCGGCTACAACGTTAACTGTCGCAAGCAATATCAATAACGATAATTACTTAGCAGCAACACAGAGTTTAGTAGCTGGTGCTGGTGTGGTAACCGGTGATCTAGGTAATAAAGATTTATCTTCGCGTATGGGTCATGCTGCTACTGGTTTGAATGTAATTACTAACTATGTTAATGCCGACAAACAACTTGATCAAGCACAAGCACTTTTGGAGGCTGCTTTTATTTCAGGTGATGATGAAGCTATTGCGGCAGCGCAAACAAATCTTGATGCTGCCAAACAAAATCGTAACAGCGCAATTATTGGTGGCGCTGCCACATTAATCAGTACCACATCTAATATAATTGGTTCTCAAGATCCTCAAGCTCAGAAATCTAAGCTGCAACAGCAACTTGATACTTCAGCCCATATTCTAACTACTCTGCAACAATTTCACGATGGCAATTATATTGGCGCGTCGCAAGCGCTCAACGCTGCAATCGCTGATTTGTCATCTGTTTATGGTGCAAAAGACCTTTCGCAACGTCTTCATCATGCAGATGGGGTATTTAATGCAATAGATACATGTTACAAAGCTGACCAAGCAGTATCCCAAGCACAAGATGAACTCAACCGCGCAAAAACAACGGGCGATCTTGCAGCTATCGAGCTTGCCGAGAAGAATCTTGAAAATGCAAAAAATAATCGCGAAACAGCGCTGCTGGGTGGTATGGCAACTTTAGCTACTACGGCTAGTAATGTAGTTGGACCTCAAGACCCAAAAACTCCTCGATCGTCGCTGCAAAATCAATTGGCCGATGTTGGTAAAGTATTTACAGGTATTAATGCGATAAATACTGCACTTAATAATGACGACTATATGGCTGCTACTGCTGCTGGGGTTGGTCTTGTCGCGGTTATCGCCAAAGATGGCAGCCGTAGTGAAGCTGATTTATACGCTGCGCAAAAAGTAGTAACAAGCGCCAATGCCTTAAGCCAAGCTCTTGAAAGTGGCAATACTGATGCAATCAATGCAGCGGGAAAAATGTTTCAAAATACCTTGCAAAACGAAATAGAGGCTTTTAATAAAAGAAGACTTCCACCTGAGCCTACTCTTATTGCAAACAATGCTACAGATAAGTCAAATACATCTGCCAGCGTGCCAACTAATTACCAAATAGATAATTCTACTGATAATAGGTCTAACACTTCAGATAGTAGTGCAAACAATAAAATTGGCGAAAACGAAGTGGTAATCACTGACGAAATTATATCAGTTGAAGCGTTAGTGCTACCCTACTCTGATGAAGTCCTCAATTATCAAAAACTCATCAATCAAACTAATAACTATTACGGTTGGGATAGTATTGCTGAAGATGGGCTATATGGACCGCAATCACGTCTTGCAGTTGCGCGCATACAACAAGCTTTTGCTAATGAATATCAACTTGCAGTAACTGGTGAGCTAGATACTGCAACGCAAAAAGCTCTTGAAGACTTAACCATGCGTATCGCTTACGCGCAAACCGGTGGTTTAGATACTGCCCCAATACCAACCAATGGTGATAATACACATGGTATAAACGATAGCGATGATGCATCAAAATCAGTTAATGCTCTAGCTATTGATAACAGCCGCATTACTTCTATTGATAGTGCAATCATTACCGCTTTGCAACTTGAACAATTGCCCCCTGGTGGCAGCATTAGATTTAAAGGTGAAATTACTGCTGAAGGCAAAGCTATTATTGGATTCTATGGTGCTGGTAATACTGAAATAACGATTACGCGCAGTAGTACTAAACCTAATCAATTTATAACTAGTTTTCAGTTAGGTGGCAAAGCCGGTGCTTTACTTGGTGCTGACAGTACTGTTGGGCCAGCGGGTTATGATCTTAATGGTAAATTAGGAATAGGCGGTGCAAGTAAGTTTGAAATTACTAGCGACTTTTCACAACCTGGTGAAGCTACCGCTTGGCTTGCTTTTATGGCTGATATGGTTGGTATAGATGTTCTACCCGATGCTGTGCATACTGGTCTGGATGCTATTGCCAGTGCTACTGGCTTAAATATTCCTGGGGCATCGCGTACCTATTTACAAAGACATTTTACAGCTATTGAAGGCACCGCAAATATACATGGCAAAGCAACCGCTAGTGCCACAGCTGCAGCCGGTGCTAAAGGTGAAGGCACTAGCTACACTGAAGGGAATTTACGCTTTGAAAAAAACAATGATGGTACTTATAGTATTATCGGTAGCGGCTCAGCTGGTATTGATATAACCGGTAAAGCAAAATTCTCTGATACTATTTCTGTAGAGATTAAAGCAGGTGAACTTAAATTAAAAGTTGGTGTACGTGGTAAGTTAACTTACGACAGCAGTGGTAATTTAATTAGTAATAACACGTCGTTAACTGTTAGCGGTTCATTTATGGCTCTTGGTAAAGGTGTCAATGTAACAGGCACAATTGATCTTGATGCTATACTGCGCAGCACCCCGGCTTTAGCCGATACGGTTATGCAGGCATTAAGCACAAATAATCCCACTCTATTACAAAATGCTCTTGAACAATATTTTGCCAGTGGTGGTGCCTTAATTATCAATGGCACGGTGAAAACTTTTGATGAGAAAGAGGCCAAACTTTGCGGCAAGGCGGAAGAATTAGGCGTTGGTGGTAACGTTGGGTTATCTGGTGGTTATCTTAGCAGTACTCAGGTAATGCAAGGTCAAATTATTATCGATGCTAATGGTTTAATGATTAATGAAAAATATTTTAAAATATAATTAATAACTCAGTTTTATCTACCTAAAATAACTTCTTGACTATCTCTGACATATGCCTACCTTTAAAAGCAAGTGCTGGGTCGACTCTTGCCCAATATGTTTGGTCGCCGAATTGGTCTTTTAGCAAATATTTAATTCGGCTAAAATCAAAGCTTATTGCCTTGTAATTTAGGGGTGTCCCTAATTATTCTAGCAAGCTTTAATATTTAATAGTACAATTGATAAATATCGTAACGCATATGAAACAAAGTAAATTCAAGATGATGCATCATCTATTTCCAGGAATTAAAATGGCCAGTCGTTTTACTTTTATATTCATAATCTTAGTTACTAATAGTTGCACCAATAGAAGCAAAAAGAATGATGCAAGCGACACTAACCCAGATTTAAGTGCACTTTGTAACAACAACATTAAAGAGGCCAACGAAATTTGTGATGGTACTGACTTAGGCAATGCTACTTGCGCTAACCAAGGTTTCACCACTGGACAACTTTTCTGCGCTAGCGATTGTAAAAGCTTTGATTACTCTAATTGCGTTGGCAGAACTCTTGGTTGCGGTAACCACATTATCGATGGTTATGAAAGTTGTGATGGTGATATTTTTTTAAACGGCATCACAACTTGTGAAGCCGCAGGCTTAGGAGTTGGTATGTTAAAATGTAATGACCGCTGCGAAATTGACTATAGCGGTTGTGCAAAAGCAAAAACTAGTTGTGGTAGCCAAGGCAATACCGCCAATCTCTGTGACCCTTGTGACCTTTGGGGTGGCCCTCTTGACCCTGATTGTATAACTTGGTGTGGTGCTGACAGCATCGTGTGCGCTGATTATTTTGATTATACAAATCGAGTATGGACTTGCGAACACACCATGCAAATGCGTGATCCTGATTGTGGTATCTGCAATAATGGCATCTTAGAAAACCATGAACTTTGCGATGGTGATAATATTGGCAAAGGCAAATGCAGCGACTGGGGATATACTGGCGGTATTTTAGCTTGTCGCCATGACTGCGCTTATGATTTTTCTAATTGCACTTTTGACGAATGTCATGATGGCATCATCGGGGTTACCGAAATATGCGACGGTGATCAATTATCGGATCAAACCTGTCAAAGCTTAGGCTATAACGCTGGTGAACTTAAATGTCAAAATGATTGCTTAGCCTTTGATACTACAGCATGTACAACTACCGCTATCTGCCCTGATGATATAGTAAGTGGACCGGAAACATGTGACACCCTAAATATGAATAGTGAAACTTGTGTTTCACTTGGTTTTAATGCAGGCACTTTAGCTTGTGCTTCTGACTGTATGTCTTTTAATGTTTCAAATTGCCATGGCATTTCAACTTGCGGCAACGGACATCGCGATCCCAAAGAGTATTGTGAAGGAGACGAATTTGGCCCCTGGGGAATTTTGTGCATTAGTTTAGGTTTGGGTAGTGGAACGCTCACTTGCAATATCGACTGTACGGTAAACACTTCTACCTGCAATGCAGCTGATCCCTGTGCTGCTACTCGGTATGCTAACGGGTTGTGTGATGTCTGCGATATAATTGGTGGTAAACCTGACCCTGAATGTTTAAGCTTATGTACAGCCAATGGCGTCTGCGCTAACCGCTTTGATTTCAATACTAATCGCTGGACATGTACTCATGCTGGCTTAGTTGATCCAGATTGCGGCACTTGCGGTAATGGTATAATTGAGATTAACGAATTGTGTGACGGTAACCGATTTGCGCATGGTAAGGATACTTGTATGGCTTATGGCTATTTAGGCGGTACGCTTAGCTGCCGACCTGACTGTGTGCCAAATTTTAATGCTTGCATTCATACAAATTAAATTATTTTATGTAATAAAAAGTGTCCCTAAATATCTCATATCTAAAACCACAATCAATGAGGAATCTTTTATGAATAAGGCTGACATTAATGGTAAATGGGCTTTAGTAACTGGCGCCAGTCGTGGTATCGGTCAACAAGTAAGTTTAGGTCTTGCGCAATATGGCTGCAATTTAGTGCTACATAGTCGCAATCTTGAACATACAGCTTCACTAGCTAAAGAGCTTATCTCTAGCGGCATTCAAGTTTATCAAGTTGCAACCGAATTATCAGATCAGCAAGCTGTCGATAAATTAGCAAAAAAAGCCCAAGATTTCTCTGGTGGCATAGATATTCTTTATAATAATGCTGCAGTAATGCCGCCATTCCGCTCTAATTGGTTGAAGGTACCACCTGACGATTTTCGCTTAGGCTTTGAGATAAACGTCATTACTCTTGTACGTCTTTGTCATTTACTAATTCCAAATATGATTGATAAACATTGGGGACGTATCGTTAATGTATCTTCAGGCATTACTAATCAACCCGAACTCATCGCTTATGCTCTCACTAAAGCCGCCGTCGATAAATTTGTAAAAGATAGTGTTGTACGCCTAAAAAGCACTGGAGTACTAATGAACCTCTTAGATCCTGGTTGGTTACGTACTGATATGGGTGGTATAAACGCTCCGAATTCGGTAGAGTCCGTTCTACCTGGTGCTTTAGTACCAGTGCTATTAAATGATGAAACAAGTGGTGTACTTTTTCATGCACAAGATTATGTAAACCAGGTTATTTAGGGGGTGTCCCTAGTAATTTTACTTATTGGGATAATTGAGTATCGCGAAAAAAATGTCACTACTATGCATTTTTTACATCAAATGTAACATACTCTAACATACATCAGATATAATCTCTTCTTGATATTATCATATTTTGACGCCACCTATAAGCAATAATCCTATGGCATAAATATTGCTAATTTTATTTAATAGACAAGAGTAGCTGCTTGTTTCTGCCCATCAAGTAGCCCGCTTGTTTTTGAAGAACTGGCCACGAGAAAATTCGAGGTCACCTCTTCTTCTTGCGTGCGGGCCGTAAAGATGCTCTTTAGGTCTTTACGGCCCATCATCATCAGTTTGCATTACAAATATGGTTAATTGCCTAAAGGCAATGACGATTTACGACTGACAAGCTGCCAAGCGATTTCGCTCTCAGCATCAATACGAGCATCTTTTAAAGCAATACAGTGATGTAACTCAGCATGATGACCTACATGAACATCGTCTTGCAATATCGCATATGGCCCTACCCGCACACCTTCAGCTAAACGAACACCATTACCAAGCAATACTGGAGGGACAATATTTACCCCAGGAGATAACTCAACATCCTTACCCATACGCACAACCTCAGCCACCGCTCGCCTTGGTGAGATAGCAAAACCAGCTAATGGGTCGGCATGCGCAAGCTTAACGTTTTGTTCAAGTACATCAAGGTTGGCTTGAAAATATCGTTGTGGTGTTCCAGCATCCGCAAAGTATCCATCAACGATATAACTATTTAGAACTTCGTCATTATCTAAAGCTTTCATATAGGCATAACGATTAATGCAGGTGTTCACTTCTAATGGAATATAATCAAGAAAACGAGGTTCAAGTATATGTACACCTGCAAACATGTATGCTTTAAGAGATTCAGAATTTGCACCTTGACCTAAAATGCGCCGTATGCGCCCAGTTGCATCGACCTCAATTTGACCGAATTCATTTTGATTTTCATCTTGGCGTAAAACCATGGTCGCCAATGCCCCACTATAGCGATGATGATTAATAGCTTGCTTAAGATCTACATCGATAATTGTATCGCTATTGACTACAACAAAGGTCTCTTCACTTAAGAGCTCATACATGCGTTTGAGCCCTCCACCGGTACCTAAAATTTCATCTTCTTCGCTATAAATTATCTTCACACCATAATTACGACCTTTGCCTAGAGCATCACGAATTTGTTTGCCATGATGATGTACATTAATAATCACTTCATTAATACCATGATGTGCAAGCAATTTCAGCGAATATCCGATTAGAGGTAGGTTACCAACCGGTAAAAGCGGTTTAGGCGTGCTCTCAGTAATAGGACTTAATCGCTTGCCAAAACCAGCAGCTAAAATGAATCCTTTCACAGTGGCCTCACCGTACACCGGGTAACAGCCGGACGTCAAAGCACAGATGACATTTTTCTGAGTATTTTTTACCCAGGGTATAAACACAACAGAGTATTTTTAGCATAACGTTATCTTGGGGCTGTTAATCATACATCACTTTTACTATGAAAGGTTATTATTCTTTTGTGGACAAGGCTTGTGCGACAATTTCAGCCAGATCAAGCACCTTAACATTATCATCTTTATCAAGGGCAGCTACACCGTCTTTTAACATAGTAAGACAAAACGGACAATTGGTGCCAATCGTATCGGTATTGCAAGCTACAGCTTCACGAGCGCGATGAACATTAATACGCTCACCGATTTTTTCTTCAAGCCAAAAACGAGCGCCTCCTGCACCGCAACACACCGCACGTGATTTATTGCGTGGTAACTCAACTAATGTAGCGCCTGGCACCGCTGCAATAACTTCTCGTGGATCATTATAATTATTTTGATAACGACCAAGGTAACATGAATCATGATAGGCAATATTAATAGTAACAGTATTCTTCAACTTCAGTTTACCGCTAGCGATTAGTTCATTAATTAAAGTTGTATGGTGCATAACTTCATAATTGCCACCAAATTGTGGGTATTCTTTGCTAAAAGTATGAAAACAATGCGGACAGGTAACCAGTATTTTTTTGACCTTATAATTATTTAACAACTCAACATTAGTTTCAGCCATCATTGCAAACAGATATTCGTTACCAGCTCGGCGAGCACTATCGCCAGTACAGCCTTCTTCTTTACCGAGAATGGCAAAATTCACCCCGGCAGCTCGTAAGATATTCACCATTGCTACGCTAACTTTTTTTGCACGATCATCAAAAGAGCCAGCACAACCTACCCAATATAATAGTGGTGTTTCACCGTTACCGGCAACGTCAGCTATTCTCGGTATATCTAAACCTTCGGCCCAGGTATCACGTTGGTCAGAGCCTAAACCCCAGGGATTTTGATTTTGTTCAATACCTTTAAAAGCTCGCGCAAGTTCGGGGGCAACATCGCCCTCCATCAAAACCTTATGTTGGCGCAACCCAATAATTCGTGGAGTTTGTTCGATTAGTACTGGGCACTCAGTCTCGCAAGAACCACAGGTGGTACATGCCCAAATAGTATCGGGGCTAATGCGCTCGCCAACTAATTCAGGTAATGCACTTTTAGCTTCTTTATCGCCCGAGATTATCGTTTTGCGATCAGCCGCTAACGCATGCTTGAGATCGAGGTTAAGCTGACGATGTGATAACGGTTTATCGGTAAGCTTAGTTGGACAATACATATTACAACGGCCACACTCTGTGCACGAATAAGTGTTAAGGGCCATATGCCAAGTTAAATCAGCCGTTGAGCGAATGCCAAACTCTTCTGCCTCTTCGAGATTTATTTTTTCTATTTGCCCATATGGTCTTAAGGTTTTAAAAAACACATTAGGAAAAGCAGTAATGACATGAAAATGCTTGCCTATGGGCAAGAAATTTAAAAAAACTAAGATTAAAGTGCAATGAATCCACCATGACGCAACGCCAATGAAGTGCGCTGTGTCAACTCCTAAAGGAGCAAGCAACATTGCCGCAGTGGCGCCAGCCGGGCTGTAATCAAGTGAACAAGGAGCACATCCATTGCGTGCTAGTAACTCACCACCGAAAGTGAGAAAGTCAGTGATCATGAGCGTGAAAATCATGCCCAAAACAAAAATACCTTCCCATGAACGACCAACGCGAGATTCATGAGGCTTCAGACGTCGCCACAATCCGTAAATAACCCCTATTAATACTAATATTTCAAAAATATCTTTAATTAAGATGTAAATCTGCCCTGCTCTGCCCCCAAGACCGGGTAGATGCCACTTTGGATCATAGGCATGCACAAAATGAGTAATGGTCGCGATGGCCACCACCAAAAAGCCACTAAAAATGAAAATATGTGCGATGCCAGCAATAAAATCGCGTGGCATGCGCCACTGACCAAGGGCGAATTTTAAAGTGTTGATTAAACGTTTAGGAATTTGGTTAAAGCGCATATCACGTTTTAAATGTAAAAGTACGCGAAAACGCGGGCCTATTAATAACGCAAAAACCGTTAACGCCACTACAATCATTACAGTCATAATTGCGGCCGTTACCATGACGATGCCTGCTCCTTTAGTAAGCTACTTATGATACTAAAAGACAACTGCAACAGGCGAAAACCATGTCATTGGGGTTTTGGTCAAGGGTTTGTAATGTCGAAACATATAATAAGCTATAGCAGCATGAGACTTAGTTACATATTCATTACACTCTGGTTACCTTTGCAGCTTGTAGCTGCACAAAATTAACTTATCTAAGTAAGGTGATGTTCAATCCACCCGAATGTTCACATGTTATTTAGGCAATGGAATTCAGCATCGTATGGATACTGCAAAAACTCAATGTACTCATTAAACTTATGCAATCTAAAGGCGTCAAAAAAACCAACAAAGTTGCCAACAACGCCAAAATAGCGATATCTATTAACTCAGCAAAAAACCTAACCAAGAAAATCAGCGATGGACGTACGCTGCGAAAAATGCCTGACTTTATACGAGCTTGAAACAGCTCGCGTACCGCCTGAGGGTGTTGCGGTAAAATGCGGCAATTGTAATCATGTCTTTCGTGCCTACCCTGTACCAGAAACAATTAATAAAAGTGCCCTACGCTTGCGTTATCCAAACGGTGAAATTACCCCTGTTGATGATATGGCGACTTTGCAGCGTTGGATCGTTGAACGACGGGTTTCTCGCAATGACGAATTAGCTATTGGTAACGATAATTGGCAACATTTGAGAGATATTGATGATCTTGCACCTTTTTTTGCATTAGTAGGCGATACCGAACCTTTATCAACTAGCGATACTACAAATAAATTGCCTCCATTAACTTTAAAACCACCACCAATCAGTACAAATTCAGCTTCAATCACCAACTGGAAAAATAACACCCAACCGCTACCGCAGTTTTTAACAGCGGGTATAAAACTTAATTCTAAATCTGTTGAAAACAGTGATTCACAATATGTAGTTTCTGATATTCGCAGCAATTGGCAAAACCAAGAAGAATACGTTTATAACTTACGTGCGCAGCCCAAGAATCACCTTAATTTAATAATTTTATTAGCTGTTTTATTAATCACTCTGCTTATTGGGACAATTTTATTATTACGCCCTGAAATAAAAAAACGTGTATTCGGCCATAAAGTAAATTCTCTTATTTTGCAGCAACTACACAATGCTAACGTAGAATTACATCGTGACAGCTATGCTGCTATTGAGCATGCGCGCAGTATTTATGAAACTATTTTAATAGCTGAGCCAAAATATGCTTTAGCAAAAGCTAGTCTCGCTCAGGCTGAACTAAATCGCGCTGATTATCTTGCAGAAGAAATTAATGAAATTGAAGTTGCCCTAACTACTACTTTCGCAGATGACCGTGAAGTAGCTGCTAAACAACATGAAGCAATTGTTGAGCGTAAAAAAGAATTTCAACAAAGAGTTAATAATGCTTTTAATCAAGCTAAAGGTGCAATTGAATTAGACCCAGATGGTGCTGCTGGTTTGCTCGCTATAGCTGACTACTATCGCATTATGAAAGCATTTAATCGTATGCGACCGCTACTTAAGCAAGCACGACAAATTGCACCGCAAGACCCTTGGTTAGCCTATATCGAAGGTACAAGCGTTGCTGATGATCCCACACTAACCGAACGTGCTATTCGCCACTTCGACGAAGCTCTTGAAGCTGCGCCCGATTTGATGCGAGTACGTTATCGGCTTGCTCGCATTTTTCAAACTCAAGGCAATAGCAGTAAAGCCTTATTTCATGTTGAAACCATATTAAAAACTGTGCCTGATCATGAAAGGGCACGTGCTCTACTAAATGAATTAAATCCACCACCACCACCACCGCTTAAACCCACACTATCGAATCTATCAACAGATTATGAACTTGATAGCGCTACGTATCTGCAACATTTTACTCTTGCTGAACGCTTGCGGAGATCTGAAAAAACTGAGCTTGCCATTAAGCACTACAATCTCGCATTAGCACAAAAACCAAACGATGCCGCTGCATATACTGGCATCGGCTTTTGCAATTTAGATACTGACAATTATCAAAATGCCTTGCAAAGCTTTAAAAAAGCTTTAGCAGCAAAACCAGATTTTGCTGATGCGCATTTCGGCATAGCCGAAGTTTATCGTATGCAAGATAAGAAAGCAGACGCTATTAAACACTATCGTAAATATCTCGAAATTACTCCCGAAGGAGATGACGCATCCTTAGCTAAGCGTATGCTTTCTAAACTTACTCAATAGACGCAAATAGTTTTTTAAGCTTTGGCCTTTGCTTTTTTGCTATTTACCTTTTATAGCCCTCAAAAGAACTGGTATTTGGAGTCACTATGATCGACAAAGACCTAGTGTTATATGTAGCGCGTTTAGCACATTTACGGCTCTCAGAAGCAGAGATCGCCGCTTTTACTCAAGATCTCGGTAAAATTCTCGACTATGTACATAAGCTTGACGAACTCGACACTAGTAATATTGCCCCTACAGCCCATGCAGTACCATTACCCACAAAATTTCGTAATGACCAAGCACAATCCGGTATTGGTCTTGATAAAGCTTTGGCTAATGCACCTGAACCGCTTGGCAATGGTTTTGGGGTACCAAAAATCATCGAGTAAACTATGACAAAGTTATATGAATTAACCGCCCATGAATTGGCGCAAAAGCTAGCTCAAAACGAAATATCAAGCATCGAAGCTACGCAAGCATGTTTAGAGCGTATTGAGGCTACCAATAACCTCGGTGCGTATTTGCATGTTGACAGTGTTGGTGCCTTAGCTTTGGCTAAAGCGAGTGATGAGCGACGCCGCGCTAATAATACCAACGGTCCACTTGACGGTGTGCCAATGGCTCTTAAAGATATTTTTCTTACAGAGGGCATGCCAACAACTTGTGGATCAAAAATCTTAGCAGGTTTTAAACCGCCATATAATGGTACAGTAGTACAAAAACTAAAAGATGCTGGAGTGGTGCTGCTTGGCAAACTCAATATGGATGAATTTGCCATGGGCTCATCTAATGAGTACTCTGGCTTTACTCCTGCACGTAACCCTTGGGACCCTGAACGTGTACCAGGCGGTTCTTCAGGTGGTTGTGCAATTGCGGTAGCGGCTGGTTTGGCATTTGCCACTTTAGGTACTGATACAGGTGGCTCAATTCGTCAACCAGCAGCTTTATGTGGTGTTGTTGGGCTTAAACCAACTTATAGCCGGGTGTCACGTTTTGGGGTTATTGCTTATGCAAGTTCTTTAGATCAAGTTGGTCCACTAACCAAAGATGTGACTGATTGTGCGCAGGTCTTGCAAGTAATTGCGGGGCATGATCCACATGACTCTACTAGTGCAGATGTAGCAGTACCAGATTATACTAAAGATATAGAGCAAGGTGTGTCAGGGTTACGCTTAGGCATACCTAAAGAATACTTTGCTCCGGGTATCGATGCACAAGTGCGTGCTGCGGTTGAAGCGGCTATTAAAACCTACGAGCAACTCGGTGCAAAAATAAGCGAGATTTCATTACCTCATACAGACTATGCCATCGCTGCTTATTATTTAGTAGCAACAGCAGAAGCCTCAAGTAACCTGGCTCGTTATGATGGCGTTCGCTATGGCCCACGACGTGACCCAGGTTTAGGCTTAAATGAAATGTATGATGATACACGCTCACAGTTTGGCAGTGAAGTTAAGCGACGTATCATGCTTGGCACTTACGCTCTATCAGCAGGTTATTACGATGCCTATTATGGCAAAGCCCAAAAAGTTCGTACTTTAGTACAACGTGATTTTGCTAATGCATTTGCACAATGTGATGCATTGATTACACCTACCAGCCCAAGCCCTGCATTTAAATTGGGCGAAAACGTCAGTGATCCTATTAAAATGTATCTCGCTGATGTTTTTACAGTAAGTGTGAATATGGCCGGGCTACCAGGTATCTCGCTACCTTGTGGTTTTACCAAAGACGGTTTACCCATCGGTATACAGCTAATTGCTGCCCCAATGGCTGAGGCTTTACTTTTACGTACAGCTCGCGCCTATGAGCGTGAGCATAAATGGCATTTGCAAAGGCCAGCATTATGACTCGCTACGAACCTGTTATTGGCTTAGAAGTTCATGCGCAACTGCGCACCCAGAGTAAACTTTTTTGCAGTTGCTCAACTGCGTTTGGCGCCGATGTCAATCTTCATACTTGTGCAGTTTGCCTTGGTATGCCCGGTGTCTTACCAGTGCTTAATCGTCATGCAGTTGATTTAGCGATACGTGCTGGTTTGGGCTTAGGTTGCACCATACATCCACGCAGCCAATGGTCGCGTAAAAATTACTTTTATCCCGACCTACCTAAAGGTTACCAAATCAGCCAGTACGATCAACCGATTGCTACTGATGGTCAATTAATTGTTGAGGTTGACGGCGCAACAAGTACCGTACGCATTATGCGTATTCATATGGAAGAAGATGCTGCTAAAAATGTTCACGACGACCTTATTGCTGGCAACCGCAGCTATGTTGACTTCAACCGTGGCGGCACTCCTTTAGTTGAAATAGTCAGCCAACCAGATATTCGCTCTGCTGCACAAGCTGCCGCTTATATGAAAACCTTGCGGCAAATCTTGCGCTATCTTGGGGTTTGTGATGGCAACATGGAAGAAGGTAGTTTACGCTGTGATGCCAATGTTTCAATACGTCCGGTAGGTGAAACTAAGCTAGGGACTCGTACCGAGCTTAAAAACATTAACTCTTTTCGTTTTGTGCAACAGGCAATAGAATACGAAATTGAACGTCAAAAAGAGGTATTAGCATCTGGCGGTACCATCGTTCAAGAAACACGACTATGGGATACCCAAGCTAAAGTTACCCGTTCGATGCGCTCAAAAGAAGAAGCCCATGACTATCGTTATTTCCCTGACCCTGATTTGCCCAATTTAGTGCTTGAACCTTCATATATTGAAAATATTAGAACTGAGCTACCAGAATTACCCGCGGCAAAATTAAAACGTTATACTACCGAACTCGGTTTATCAAATTATGACGCGAATATCCTCACCGAAGATGCAGAAATAGCGCTGTTTTTTGAAAAAGCATTGGCAGTATTTAAAAAGCCAAAAGCTATCGCCAATTGGGTAATAAACGAAGTGTTACGCAAACTAAAAACTCAAAACGATGATACTGCGGCTGCTGCAACCTTGACTGATGCATATGCACAACAAATTGGCGAGCTAGTTGAGCTTGTCGAAGATAATATCATTTCTGGTAAAATTGCCAAAGATATCTTTGCTGATCTTAAAGCTGGTGATTCACCGAAACGCATTGTTGATGAGCATGGTCTCAAACAAGTTAGCGATGTTGGCAGCATTGAACCACTTATCGACGAAGTACTGGCTAAAAATCCTGAATCGGTGGCTAAATATAAAGCAGGCCGTACCAATATGCTGGGCTTTTTTGTCGGCCAAGTAATGAAACAAACCGGCGGTAAGGCTAATCCTAAGCTAGTAAATGAGTTGATCCAAAAAAAGCTAAGCTAGTCAGGGAGTGTCCCTTAATTATTCCTTAATTATTATTACTTATGTACACATAATAATCAGAACTTTATAATGGTAAAAGTATTACCAGCGGCTGAAAAACTTACTGCCGCTGATTACGCTGATGTAGTGGGAAATTTATCAAGCTACGAAAGCGGAGGTTTGCATGCTCAAGATGCCGGATTATTAACCAATTTTGATCCTAATCAAGAAGCAATCGAAACAACGAAGAATATCATTTAGCGCTATTACAGGCTGCTGATGCTTTAACTTCTGGCTGATTTACTTACGGTGTAGCTTTAACTTTTTTCTTTTTACCTTTTTTACCCTTTTTACCTTTGACTTTTGGAGCTTTTTTCATCATTTTCTTCATCATTTTTGCTTCTTTAGAACCTGGCGGAAATGCCCCAGGTTGCATCGCACCATCTGGTCCTTTAGCTGGGATAGGAGTAGCTCGATGAACTCCTAAACCTGGCATTGCTTGCATTGCTTGAGTTAAAGCTGCATTGAATTCATCTTTGGTTTTTGTTGCAGCAAGTTTATCTAAAACCTCCTCGATTTTAGTTTTCATCTGCTGAAACATTGTAATCATTTGTGGTTCAAATTTTATTTTTGCAATTGACGCTTTTGCTCGCTCAATAGAAGCAGCCCAACTGTCGGCAAGTTTTTTAGGGATCCATTTGCCTTCAACTTTAACAAATTCTTCTTCGGTTGGTTTTTCACCTTCGATTTCAATTTTTACCACAGCCTTGTCGCCATCAACACTAACTACTGTAGTCTTAGCACTTTTGAATTTATCAAGATTGCTTACGACACCCGTTGCTTTTTTAGCTTTTGCTGCGGCTTTTGAGGCTTTGATAAGATCCGACATTAATCCAGAGATAGTTCCAGAAAGAAAATTTTCAATATCAATAGCTTTTAATCCAGCAACCGTTTTAACTTCGCTGTTGGCTAAGGTTGTTAAAATTTTCACCATTGCATCATAGCCATCAGGATCGATCTTTACCATTTGCAGCTGGGGCATCTGCAAAATAAAATCTTTTTTATCTTGGGCGACTTTTGTGGCTTTTTGCGCTAGCAAAAATGCTTCATCCCAAACCTTAGGGTCAAGTTTTTCTGCAAGCGCTGTAACTAATCCTTTAACATCATTTTGATAGCTCGCAGGCAAGCTTGCCCATAGGGCTTGCGGCTTACCATTGGCCGCTTCGACGGCAGCATGCACCATAGCATCTGGCTGCTCACTGCTACTACATCCAGTAAGAATAAAAGTCGCAAGTGTTATAATTTGATAAACCTTGGAATGCAGCTTCATTTGGGCTCCTTGTTCCAAATACGCTTTTCAATGTTAGTTTTAAAAACATTAGTCATAAGCAATATTTCAAATGATAAAATTTTGAATTATCTAAGTTTAATTATTAGGCAAAACTATGCTATAAATATCCTCTTATTATTTATGCGAGTCAATTTTAATTTTAATTTAATAAAACTTACGGTAAATAATACTGCTTAACTATTTTTATAGGGTTAATTATGAATCAAATAGCCTCTATCTGGGCCAGTTTTTGCTTAGCTTTAATTATAAAACCAGACGTTCTCCAGTTATTATTAATTATGTTCAAGTTGCTAAGTTGACTTATCTTGAGTTAGATCTTTAATCATATTTTTTCTATAATAACTCAAGTTGTTTTGCGGCAGCTTTTTGGGTTTTTCGTTTTAATTCTTGTTGGCGTTTCTCTAATAATACTTGTTCAATATCATCAATAAATGGCGATGCTGCTGTGTCAATCATTTTCCCGAATCTTAAACGTTTACGTGCCCGAGTTAAAAAAAGCTTATCACGCGCTCGCGTCATACCAACAAAAAACAGACGACGCTCTTCAGCTAAACTTGCAGCAAGTTCATTGCCAAAACGAAGTGGTATTAAACCATCTTCACATCCCACAATAAATACTACTTTAAATTCTAAACCTTTAGCAGCATGTAAAGTTAATAAAGTGATTTTTTCAGCTCTTGGGTCAAAAACCTCTGGGTCATCACCTGGCGCCTGAACTGGCAAACCTGAATTAGCGAAGGCTTCACATAATATCTGGCTTTGACTATTGTTACGAAAGAGTATGGCAAAATCACTAAATGATAAATTAGTAGTTTCATTACCGCTTGCCCGTTTGCTATCAAACGAAAAAAATGAATGGCCTGCAAGCAACTGTTCAATATTATGAACTACAAATTCAGCTTCGGCTCGTTCGCTTGCTGCGCTGTGAATTATTAATTTGCATCCTCCTTTAATTATCGGTTCAATTTCACGCGCTGGTACTAAACTCATAGGTGCAATTGCTTGCAAAGCAGCCTTGATAATTGCATCTGATGAACGATAATTACGGTTAAGCTTAATTTGCTTTGTGCTGGGATAATCTTTTGTAAAACGCCAAAATAATTCGACATCGCTACCCCGAAAAGCATAAATTGATTGATCCGGATCACCGATAACACAAATATTTGCATTTGGTGGAGCTAATAAAGTCAATAAACAATATTGCAAAGGATCAACATCTTGAAACTCATCAACTGATATCCATACAAATCGGTGTTGTAATTGTTCTTTAATTTTTTGCGAATCTTTTAATAATAAAACCGGCAAGCGAATTAAATCATCAAAATCAACAGCATTAGCGTTATGTAGTGCTTGTTGATATGTTTTATATGACCCAGTTAAATCGTTAGGTAAATTATCACCAATATTGCGTTTATAACGTGTAATTTCTTCTCGTAGTTTATGTGCTGTCGATAATTTCTGATTAAAAGCTTTGGCAATCAGTTCTTTTTGCTGCTGTGCATCTAAAACTTCGAAGTTTAGCGATAGCCCTATATACTTACCAAATTCACGTAATATTATTAACCCTAAACTATGAAATGTAGCTATTGTGACGTTTGTATAATCATCAGGTATTAGTTTTGCTAAACGCTCTTGCAGCTCATTGGCTGCACGTCGGGTAAAAGTTATCGCTAGGCACTGCTCGGCAGTTGCGCCATTTTTAATTTGCCAAGCAATCCGATGCGTTAAAGTACGCGTTTTGCCGGTACCAGGGCCTGCAATAATTATTACTGGCCCTTCACGTAATTGCGCCGCTTGTTTTTGCTGAACATCAAGACCGGCTAGCAATGATTTTTTAAAGGTGACTTCACTTTCTAACTCTTTATTATTTTGGGGTATAAATTTATTGGGCAAACCTTCATCCTTGCTATTCTTAATCTCACTTTCATAAGGGTCGACTTTAACAGAATCTATATTATCTTGTTTTTGCATATCATTATCGATCTCTGATTTATCTTGGATAGTATTTTCTTTCTTTTCATTATAATTTGTTACTTTGTCTGGTAAATTAAATAAAAGCGCCGTTTTATTAGTATCCGTAAGCTCTTTGGGTTCAAAAAGACGAATGACGCCATATTCTCCGTCATAACCGGCGTCGCACTTTACTTTGCCATGGCGTAACCGAGTTAAAGCTTCAACTAATAAGCTTGAAGAATTATGAGCAATGTCTTCTAGTGGTGCATGTTCAAGCACATAAAATTCTGAGCCTAAATTATTAAGAAGATTTTGATATGCTCGGGTTACCGTCTGACTAGTAGCACCAACCCGATTTATTTCACCTAAAATTTCACATAACGGCACCAAACTTTTATATCCTGCAGCATGTTCAGGTTTAAAACCATCAGAACGATCCGCCAGCTCTTCTACTCTATGTAATACGCCAACAGTTACAGGCTTTCCACATGTAGGGCACAACCCATTATTATCTATGGTTTCTTTTGGAGAGAGGCGTTGCGAACAATCTCGATGACCATCAAGGTGATATTTACCCTCTTCTGGGAAAAATTCGATAGTTCCATTATAACCTACGCCCGTAGCTAGTGCTTGGCGTATAGCAAAAAAATCCATTGTTGTATTAAAACGACATGATTCACGACCTAATTTTGCCGGTGAATGTGCATCCGAATTTGAGATTAAACGGTAGCTATCTAAAGCAGAAAGGCGCCAATTCATAGCTGGGTCAGATGATAAACCAGTCTCAACTGCAAAAATGTATTTAGTTAAATCATCGAAACATTCTTCAATGCTGTCAAAACCTGACTTTGAGCCAAGCACGGCAAACCATGGCGTCCAAATATGAGCTGGCACAAAAAAACCGTCAGGCACTGTCTCAAGTTGTATTTCTAAAAGGTCATGGGCATCAAGGCCAAGAATAGGTCGCCCGTCTGAAGTTATATTACCAATTGAACCTAACTTAGCAGCGAACGCTTTTGCCTGAATGAAATCAGGTGCATAAATAAGATTATGTACTTTGCGAGTGCATTCAGCTTTTTTATAAATATTTGAAATTTCAACCTGCAGCATAAAACGCACTTCGCTACGACAAATTGCAGGTAAGGTGCTGGCAACCTGTTTTTCAATTTCATGATTAAGACGAAAAAGCCCAGGCTCGGCAGGCACTAATTTTTCGCTAAGTTCTGCCATCCACGCTGGGTGGGTAAAATCACCGGTCCCGATAACGCTAATGCCTTTACGTTGCGCCCATGCTGATAAATGTTCCAAGTCGCAATCACGACTAGTGGCACGAGAATATTTTGAATGGATATGCAAATCTGCAATAAAAGACATAAAATCATCTTTATCACAATTTCTTGATTATCCAATACCTACGATAATATTTAAAAAATAGCTAGATCTTTATTAAATAGCATTATAACTAGCTAAATTATGACATCTTTTATTTCTGCTTTTATGTCGGTTTTGTCCTTCTTATAAGTGTCGGACAACATGCAGCATGCTTAAAAAATCACTTTAAAAATAAAATACGTGAGGATGATCAGCTATTAGATCAAGCTGTAGTTATTGGGCAAGGTTTGCCGGTAGTTGATATTGCATATGATGAACTACAACAGCTTTGGTCATGTCTGCAACGCGATGATAGTTCACTATTACTCTCAGAGTATTATGATTATCTAGTAGTTGACCGCTTTACTTCATCAAATAAATAATAATGTTCTATTCAAACCTTCGCCATTAGGGTATAGCAATAATTGATAAACACGAAGATGCCATTTACCTAATGGTTGGATTATGATTGAGGAAGTCATACGATTTTTAATGACCCCGTTTCCATCCTTTTAGCCTTAATTATTATAATTATCGCCCATCTTTTTAATTAATCAATACCACTTATAATACTATACTTCATGTTCACCACCATAACCCAACAATATCAACTAGTTACCACTTAAAATTGCTCTAAAAACGTCATTTTAAGATATATGGCAATATATGGTAGCAATTATTTATAATTATTCAATGATATCAACTAGTTAACGATTGTGTACGTTTGTTGTTTCCTAATATTACCGACACCAAAATAGCTTTAACTATTTATGGTGTCATGAATCCTCCACAAACCTGTGTAAGTCATTGGAATCTAACTGTTGGCTCACAACATGATTGCAGACGGCTTGAACCCAATAAAATTAAGCATGATGAGATAACTGTGTGGTCTTTTTTTGTTTTCGAGTACGCCAAACCCGTCCTATTTCAATAGTACGTTCAATAACGTTAGCTATTTCGGCAACTTTAGATAATCCCGGAACAGCCTTTCCTTGTTCATATTTAGCATATTCATTACGGGATTTTGCTCCTAATTTTTGAGCAAATTCTGATAGGGACAATTTAGCGTTAATTCTTAGTTGACGAAAAAATAATGCGATTAGATATTTTGAATTTGACCCAGATATTTCAAAGGTTGTTTTATCTATAGGTAACAGTTCAGCTTTGAAATCTGGTTTATCAACAATAATTTCAAGGGCATCTATGGCCATTTCGTGAGCGTCTTTAATTGATGTACCTTGGGTGTATACCCCTAAGTCTGGGACACTAACTTCATAGTAACGACCGTTTTTAATGACCTTTCCTAAAAATCTTACTTGTTCCATTATCGTCTACCTCGCTCGCTTGCTTGATGATTTCTTTCGCTGTGTTTTCTTTTATCTCTTTATGTCTTGGAATAGGGATTTTTCTCCCATCCTTTTCAAATATTTCGTGCCTTTTGCCTCCTATTGAAACAAACCCCATCTTTTTTAGTAGACGGGTCAATTCACGATATTTCATATCATTGTTGTACACTATACAGTGTACACTTTCAAATATAAAGAGTACTTATGTTGTAATCAACGCAACTTATTGGGCTTATTAGGGACATAACTTTATAAAAACACAAGCACAAATATTAGCTAGTGTTTTCAAAATGTTACGCTTAAGTTATTAATACACTGCCCCCATTTAGTCCTCATATAGTCTCGGTAGATATACAACCAAGTGCACCGGGTTACATTCATTATAGCCAGAGTAACGTCTCAGGAATTACTCAAAGAAATTCATTCTCGATAAATTTATATGTCAATTGCCCAAAACAGTTATGCTGCGGTGTTATAAAAGGTAACAAAACCTTAGTGATTAATTAATACTCAAATTGATGTTTTACTAACCTTGATTGGGAGTAATCTAAAATGAAAATCGGTATTAATTTTTTTATTTTTATACATTGGCTCACAACACGATTGCAAACGGCTTGAAATTACCAAGGGAGGTTGTTGCAATCCGGTAGTATTCAATTTTGATAATATTGATTTATCAGATTGTGATTGTTTCGCTAATAATTAAACACTTAATACCGAAGAACCTAATACCGGTTTATTTTTTAAAACTTATGGAGCCAAGAATGGGAATCGAACCCACGGCCTGCTGATTACGAAAGGGACGACATCTTGGCTTAAATTTTCTCTTTCTTCAACAAAATCAGAAATCTTAGAATGATTTCGCTTTTGTCCGTCTGATAAAAATCACCTAGGACAAACACTATACAGCAGGACACCAGCGTTAGTCACGAGGTTGGACACAAAAAATTTAGTCCTTGTACTTCCTAAAATTCTTCACCAAGCCTTCAAACGAATCGGGCTTGTATTTGTTGAAGTCCTCTTCGTCCACAAACACAAAATCAAAATGAATTTTTTTCTGCGCTGCATTGATGTCGTCGCACCATTTTCTAAGACGCTGCATTTTAGGTGGGACATCAAGGTCTTCTAGCCCTTTGGTTTCCACAACAAAGATCTCTCGGTCTGAAGTCTTTACAATGAAATCGGGATAGTAATTAGAGATGTCACCATCAGCATTCACGTAGTCAATGTTAAAATGCACCGCCATGTAGTTCTTGGCATAAGCAACAACATCTTCACACTTCTCAAGAAATGCAGCGAATATCAATTCAAGGTGGCTATCGCCAATGATCTTATTGAAAAGACTTTTTTGGGGAATAAGAAAGCCTTGGTCTTTGACAACGAATGGCCGTGTATGTCGAAGCTTTATTGTGTCGCGGATCTCGGCGCTACCTTTGTCTTGTATCGTCAGATCGTTAATCTTCTTCTTGAAGGTTTCAACAATGGTTTTGCTGGCTTCAAGTTCAGATAAATTTCTCAGTGTATTGAGGTCGTCTATTTCAACAGGACGGGTAAACAAGAAGGCCGAAATAAACTCTTTGACCTTGGCATAAAGCACATCATAACCGCTGATCAAGCGCAGGTCTTTCATAATAACTTGGGTGAAGTATCCGATCACGCTTCTAAAATCAGTAACCGTGTTGGAATCTAGCAACGTGGTATGGTTGATTTCACCTGTAGTGATGTCCTTAAAAACAATCTCGCGTTTTTCTTCTTCTGAAAATTGCCGATAGGCAACTTTCTTTGTGCCAAATGTATTGGGCTGCAATTCTTCAAGGTTCTTGTATTCCCGATAAATGCGCGCTGATAACACTGGGATTTCAATGTCCAGCTTGTCTACGTCTTTCTTGGTGTTCTCATTGTCCACTTCGATAATAATGGGAGCCTTGGCGTCAGTTCCTTCACCCATAGGCTTACGCTCAAGTTCAACGCCTTCGCTTTGAATTGACTCTACAAAATCCATGAAGGCATCCGTACCCACCACGCTGACATATTCAGTAGTTTCAGACCCAAGATACATTCTGCGTAAACCACGACCTAAAGTCTGCTCAGGTAAAATATTGCTTTGGGCAGCATAAGCACGCAAACCAACAATGGTGGTCACATTGCGCACATCCCAGCCTTCTTTCAGCATCAACACGGAAACAATCACTTTGTAGGGACTGTCCCAGCTATCGATCTCATTGGATGCTTTGCGTAACCTTTCAAGCTCATCTTTGCTTTTCTTGGAATCGGTTTCAGACACCTCGCCGTTGTTGTTGGTATGGATGACGAGAATTGAATCTTTGAATTCTGGATATGTTTGTTCAAGGTACAGAGCCACGTCATCACAGTTCTTGGTGTCATCAGTCATCACAAAGAGAACGGCCTTTTTGCCAAGCTTTTCATGCTCAACATAGACCTTGCGCCATTCTTCAACACCAAGGGCAATGTAGTCAGCGTACTTTTCTGTATAGCGAGAACTCCTACGTTCAGACAATTTCGCCCTGCTTGCTGAATCGGGCAACACAGGATGCTTCACCACATTTTGGGTGATTGCTTCAACCAATGGGTAATCACAAACGGTCTGAACAAAGATGGCCCCGTTGTTGTGCTTAGGTGTTGCTGTTACATCAATTTGCAAAGAGAGAAAGTGATCCTTTTGTTTTAATCTATTGTGAATATCGGCAATGGATTTGAACCAAGCCAAGCGACTGTCATGAATATGATGTGCCTCATCATTGATCACTATCAGCTCATTGATCTCACGCACGATCATACCGAGATCAATTTTTGAATCTGTGGTTTTACCTGAAGGTCGTTGACCTAAAAAATATTCTTCAAGATTGTCATCTTCAAAGCTTGGTAGCGTTTCATTGCTTGCATAGACGCGGTGGATATTGGTTAGAAACAGATTGCCAGTCTTCCGTATGATGCTTACGTCATCTTGGATATGCAGTGTCATTTGAAAATCGTCTTGCCAGTTGCGGCCTTCATACCCGTTGTCTGGCAATATTGGGTCACTAAAGAATATTCGTAACCCATCAAAATCAGTGCGCAAGCGATCTAGCACAATGATGTTTGGCGCAATCATCAAAAAGTTCGTAGCCAGTTTTGAATCTTCTTCATAGGTCTTGTGAAAATAACACCACGCAACAAGAAGACTCATGACCTTGGTTTTGCCGCTGCCTGTAGCCATTTTCAAAACAAGACGTAGCCATTCTTCATCAAACATCGAGGCTGATACTGCGCCCGATGAATCGTAACGCATTAAATCGTATTTATCTTTTACCTGTGCTACCTCGTAAATAAAGACAACCGTTTCAATCGCTTCACGCTGGGCAAAATAATATTTGAATTCAAACAAAGATCCGTCTGGTTTGGGTGTAATGTGTTCAGTGTTAAACCACCAGTTAAGCAAGGCTTTAGAAGTGCTTGATGCTCCAGCATAGTTTTTGTTGCGCCATGCTATGACTTCTTTGCGGAGCTTATGAACAAGCGGCGGCAACAATTTGTCATAGCTGGTTGCTCGCAGGGTTTCGTCAGCAGGAAACCAACGGTGTTCAGGGTTCAAGATTTGATACGGAGATGTTGGAAAAAAAGGATGAATAGCCATCGGATTCCTTTAGTTCTTTATTCCCATTGAATTCAAAGGGATAAATGACCGCAAAGGTTTGATGCTCATGTTTGCAAACCAAAAGCTATTGACGCTCAAAAATTGATAAAAGTGAGCGACAAATCCATTTCCCCTACGGCAAAGCATCATAACCATCCGTAATTTTTAACAATTGTGGAAAAGTAAAAACCGCTGATTTCCGACCGCTAGAAGACGATAACTCTTTGATTGTATTTGTTTTTTCTAAAGACTTGATAAGCCTTCTTGCCGTTGGAGCTGGGATCTTAGATTAGTCAATAAAATCAATGACTTTAAAAATTGGCTTACTGAAAATCCAGTCCAGTGCTTTCATAACATATTGAGAATGACTTTTTTCTGGCAGCTCATTTTTTAACTGGTTGTATAGCGCTAAAATCTCTTCAACCTTTTTGCTGTTTTCTTCGGCTTGATTTTTTAGAGCATTCAAAAAGAATAGACACCAAGGCATCCAATCGTGATCTTTTGATACCGCGAGCAAGTTGGAATAATATTCGTCACGGTGGAGATCAAAATAACCGCTCACGTAAAACATGGGGCTGTGGATCAATCCAATCTGAAACATAAAAATTGGGATCAAGATCCGTCCAATGCGGCCATTGCCATCTAAAAATGGGTGAAGCGCTTCAAATTCCGCGTGCAAAACAGCTAATTGGATCAAGCGATCAGGTTGATCGCTGTTGATATATTTTTCCCAAGTGCTGATCCCATCAGGCAATTTGTCCGCTGATATAGGAATGAAGCGGGCATTCTCAATTGTGCACCCAACAGGACCGATCCAATTGGGGATCTTGCGATATTCTCCTGGCGCTTTGTTTTGTCCGCGCACGCTATCTAAAATGGTTTTGTGGATTTCTTTGATGACGCGCTGACAGATTGGCAAGTCTTTGAGTAGATCAACCGCTTGCCGCATGGCTTTGCGGTAATTTAAGATTTCGTGGATATCGTTTTTTCTATCCTCAGAAAAGCGATCAACATTTGAAGTTGCGTCAAACTCTAATACCTCACCAAAGGTTGCTTGAGTGCCTTCGATACGACTTGAGAGCACTGCTTCACGTGTGGTTAAGGGACTAAGCAAGATGGCAGGGTTTGGAATTGCTGTAAGAAGTCCATCGTATCGTGCAACAGAAGAATGAACAGGGCCAAGAAGCGGAATAAATTTTTCCCAATCAAATGTTTGTGGTGGGAATTTCCCGTAATGGTAATCAATTGGAGCCATGCTACACCTTCACATCCACAATTTTCATGGTGTCGTTGCCAAAGATATCTACAACCTTGACGGCAATCTTGTAGCGTTTACCCTTGGTGCATTCATGAGGTGGTGTAACAAGCTCTAACGAACGATCTTTCTTGGTTCTAAAGCTTTGCCATTCGTTTTCAAAAATGAAATCGCCAGTCCAACTCTCTTCCATTTCTGCGGTGGCGGGATTTTTCGTGCGTATAATTTCGCGCTTAGATTCAAAATCAAAATCCACGCTCCAATAATCAATCCAATCAGTCCACTTTTTGGTCAGTACATCTTTTGTAACAATACCATTCTTGTCTTTTGAAACCTTGATGATCTTGCCGCCCTCCACAACAATCTTGTTCTTGCCTTCTTTCAATGATTCGGCAGCATTGTCTACGGAGTCTTGTGCGTAGTTGACGGAGAAATCCGTTAATTCAATGGCAACGGTATTCTTTTTTACGATTGGTTTGACTTCAATATATGAGACATCGTGAAAGACCACTTGGTTCTTTTCAACAGCACGTTTGTCAAACACCTCACGCGGAATATACTTGAGCGCAAGGTGGGGTTCATCCACTTGTTCAATGATCTGAAATGGCAAAACAATATTGCAGACCTCATTGGTCTTGCCGTTCCACACAAGTTCCACTTCGCGCTTGTCGTCGAAAAGCAAGAAGCGATATTTATCGGGCAACGGCTTACCTGAATCGATAAGCTTTTGGATTTCACGTTTCTCGTTATCAGTGAGCTTCATTTGTTTTCCTGTTTTTGTTCTTCGAGGCTTGCTGTTTCTTTTTCTAAAACCTCCAAGCCTTTCAGTAACGCCAGCCTAAGGACATTTGACCGCGAAACCTTGCCGCCCCAAACACGCAAGTCCGCTCTCTTGCTCATAGGCTTTACGAGCTTGTCGGCGCGTTCTAGTAGGTCATGTGGAATACGAACAGCAATTTGAGTTTCGTTCTTCATTGAGAATTCTTCCTACACCGTTGCTTGCGTCAATAACAGGCCATCACCTGCCAAACGAAATCCAAAGGGAAGGCCACCTCTTCTCTCATTGCGATTCTTTTTGACGGCAAGGCCAGCCTTGGTTCTGCTGCGAATTAGTGCACGTTCATATTGGGCAAAAACATCCACGATACCCCGAAGCAACATGGCTTCGGGACTATCGCCGTTGCCAGTGCCATCAGTTGTTAAGACCTTTGCCCCTGTACGCTCGGCCAAACGCTCAATCATGGCAGCAATTACAACATCGCGGGCAAGGCGATCACGTTTTGCAACGAGTAATATGCCAGCCTGTTGTTCCTTCAAGGATTCAATGGCCGAAATTAAACCTGGCCTTTTATCAATGGGTGCCCCGCCTGAAATGCCAAGATCTGAAAAGACGGCCACAAAAATCTTATTGTTTGCTTTGCACCACTTCTTCATTGCGTCACGCTGGGCTTCAGGTCCAAGGTGTTGTTCCTCTGTAGAAACTCGGATGTAACCAATTGCCTTTTGATTATCTGGTTTGCATCGTTGGTTCTTGGCTTTTTGCATTCCTGATTTATACCACATCTAGCCGACAATTGTAATGCATTTCGTCACAACTATATTACGCCCGTACACAAACCGAGCGGTCTGTGTACAACCGCAACGCGAAAAAAAATTGTCACGCAAAAGATTTTCAACAAAACTTCCAGAACAAAAGTGTAATACATATTTGAAGAGACAGGCATGATTGTTTGGCTGAGATGTAAAGTCAGACAATAACTATTTGAATTGATTAAGCTTTATTGTTAGGATGGTGCTAGCAATAGCTACCCGCGTCCATTTTGGTACACGCCCATGATCGCGTCTCCCGTGTTTGGAGACGGACTTCGGCGAAGCCCTGCGCTTCAGCATTTTTGGACACAAATTTGGTCACAAAACGTGACCTATCCTGCTGACGCGTTCGAGCGCTCGGAAGTGGTTGAGTCCAAAAGAAGAATGGAGCCAAGAATGGGAATCGAACCCACGGCCTGCTGATTACGAATCAGCTGCTCTGCCTGACTGAGCTATCTTGGCTCGCGGTCTCCCCAGTAACAAAATAAACTATATTCTGTAAAGTATTTATAAACTCAGTGAATTTTGGTTTAGTTCCGTACGCTAATCAAGGCACCTTGTGAGTCGTATTCTTCAACTTTATCAATAAAACGCTTAAATACATCCCATTGGTTCGCTTTGATAATTGGCGCTTTTAGACGAATGCGGCGCAATAACACCAATGAGCGATCTCGTCTTTCATAAGTTGCAAAATATTCTGCAAAACTGGCTTTAATTGTAATTGTTAAAGGTAAAGTCACATCATAACCCGTTGGCAAATCCACAACAATTACATGTTCAATCGTACGTGGCGCATGTAAAATGGCATCAGCACGGCGGGTAATTCGCCAATCTCCTGGCAAAGCTTGTCCTGATACCTCGGCAGGATGTAAAACAAATCGTTCATAACTCTGCTTTTCAATACGAGTCTTAACTTTTGCAGAAAACACAAAATCTTGCTCTGCCTCGTTGCGCTTTGGTGCCGATAGACCTGATAACTTTGGATGAGGGCTGATCTCACCGTAAATCGCATTTGTTATGTCTGAGTCAGGTCGATTTTTAATTGCCGACATTATCAAATTTGCAGCGTTACCAGTCGCACTTCCCTTAAGATTACCGGTAACTGTGCCATCGCTGTCAATTTTAAGATGATAACGCAAACGCAAACTATGTTGTTCTGGTGAATCTAGGGCAATGGGTATCCAACTCACCTTATCAGGCCAAATTACAACAGCTTCACCACCTGCAAGTTCCCATGAAACCTCACCAAAACGACATTGTGAGCAGCCAGGATCAAGTAGGGCAATTTCTCCATCGCGTATATTACAAGATGGGTCAACTTTAGCATCAGAACGTGAGCATCTGGCACTTTCAGTCGAACTACTAATCACGCGAACAGCGACTAATGCACGCACAAAGCCATATGCTCCAGGAAAATCATGTAAAACTGGTGGACCCGTAGAGCCTGTCGCATACGCTGGAGCTACCTCAATATGATTTGCTTGCAAAGCTTTTAATAACGTCGCACTAGCATCACGATTACAAACCGGCACACCTTTTTTCATTTGAGTTATTTGAACTGGCTTAAGGCTAGCGAGGTTATTTGACGAAATTGTATCAATCGAATCACGCACCGTACGATAAACCTTACGAGGCGAGCCTGAAGCCTGCAACTCACCAAGAGAATACGCCAATATACTCATAAATTGTCGAAAATCGTCCCAAGTTTCTAAACGCCTTGGTTCTGGCTTTCGAACTGAAGTGACAACTAAAGCCAACCAGGGTGCTTGACGAGCAATATGAATTGCATGTGATTCTGGATAATAGGGTGGCAAATCTTGCAGCACAAAAACAAGACGACTTCTGCCATCTTCATTTCGGCGTAAAGGCAAAAACTCTTCACGCTTCTCTCCTTTGCCGAAGCGAAAATCAACCGTCATATCTTGATCATAAATAACTGATAACTCACTTCGGATCACTGGATAGCGACTACCGAAAACCCAAGTTGGCAAAAATAAAGCATCTGGATAAACCTGGCGATAACTATATTCAATCAAACCACCAACTTTTGCGTGCGGAATAACAAATGTTATGGTTTTCAATGGTAACGCTTGCCCTAAGTGAGTTTGCGGTACCACATAGATATCACCACTAGACATATTTATTATGGTGCCATCAGGATAAACGGCGCGCGCATGAATATCTTTAATTTCTGACCAAGCATCAACTTCTAGTTCAACTTTTGAAGCAGCAAGACCAGCATTGCTTAATATTTTTAAACGTCGGCGGTGTTCAACAATAGCAACAGCTAATGGCTGGTATTCACGATTAATTCTAGCTGTTTCAAATTTAATTACGGCAACATCTTCTATTATGGCAGCACCAGCATCAGGCCAATCAGCAGCAACAGGTCGAGATGGAATAACCACTGCTGGAAACACTGAGCTGCCACATCCAACCGTCAGCAATAATAAAAAATATCGTAGATTTTTCACATTGTTATAACTACACAAAAATGAATATATTTCTAGCCTCAATTGCCTCCAATATTAATAATGTATACTTTTTTAAAAAAAGCTGCCTACCCCCTCGCACTAACCTCCATAACTGCGATAGATTAGTGATTAACCTCATGAGTATATCACGTAAGTATCCAGCGTTTTTATTACTCACCACGGTTGGCACAGCATTTGCGATATTTTTTGCAATGCATGAAGTGTTACGTTCAACTTATGAGAAAGAAATAATTAAAGGTGGATCACGACTAGCTGAAGCTTTGGCTGGTCTTAGTGGACCAGCTCTGTCTGTTGATAACGAAAAAGGTCTGCAGCGAATTTTAAAAACTTTAATTAAAGACACCGCCAATGTACTCGATGCGCGCATTGCTGATGAAAATGGTCGCATTATAGCTTCGTTAATGGGTAGTGGTATCAATGACACTCTGCCAGAATATTTACGTGACCCCAAAGGTCCTAACTACTATGCTGATCCCAATCAGCGCGCCTATCATTTACGTGCTGGTATTTGGCATGAAAAATCTAATATTGTTGCAGGGGTTGAAAAAATAGACAAACGTTTAGTGGGATACTTCATTCTAACTCTTTCACGCACTCCACTTGATGCAGCTCTTCTACAAGCCAGAAAACGAGCGCTTATATTCGCCAGCGGGGTTGCTACGGTAATGTTTATTTTTGGTTTGCTATTGATGCGTCGCGAAGTACGCATCCTCCGTATTATTATGGCCGCATTTGAAAACATCGCTCGTGGTGATTTCAGCCAACCTCTCGAAATTAAACGAAAAGATGAGATAGGTGAACTTGCTAGCGGTTTTAATTATATGCTTAAACGCATCGAACTTTTTTCTAGATATAATGATAAGATTATAATTGACCGCTTAATTGCTGATGAATCATTGGCTCGACCCGGCGGGCGACTGCGCGAAGTATCCGTTCTATTCGGCGATATGCGTGGATATACCGCAATGTCAAACCGTAGAACTGCAGATCAAGTAGTTCGCATTGTAAACACTTACTTTCATCTGTTTATTGAGTGTGTAGCTTTCTGGGGTGGCGTTGTTGATAAAACCATGGGTGACGCTATTATGGCCTTGTTTGAACGACCTGATGGTGATCCTGCTGATACGCATAAACGTCGTGCCCTTTTAGCACTATGCTACATGAAAGCCTCATCGCGAGTACTCAATCATTTTTTATATACTAAGCGCTCCTTAGGCGAAGATCTTGATGTTGAAGCACGCGAATTCGGTTTTGCAATGGCTACTGGCCGAGCCATCGTCGGTAATATCGGCTCTGAGCGACATATGGACTATACCGTTTGTGGTCGTGTGGTTAACCTTGGTGCACGGCTTGAAGGCATGACTAAAAACGGTGAAGTAATCATTGATAATTTTACTCTCAAGGGTACAAGTGATTTAGTCCTCTATAAAACCTTACCGGCTGTACAACCAAAAGGTTTCACCGAAGCAGAAATGGTTATCCCTCATCGCATAGTTTCGCTAGCCGATGATGAAGCGCAGCGCTTGCGTATTTTTTTAAAAAAATTATTTACTTATTCTTTTGTGCGCCAAATGCTGATGCCCGGCTATCTTACTGTAGGAGAAGCTCAGTCTTGGTGCAAAGATGCTGAAATGCTATTGCTAAAACTGATTGCTGAGACCGCTACAGAAGATTTCTTTACTCGTGTTGATATCGAAACTGGCTGCCCGCTCGACCAGCAATACGTACCCCTTACGTAAAACTCGCATGCACCTAGTCCCTACCGGGTGCACAAAATTAATATATTTATTATAATTATCTAATCGCACCTTTATTTACCAGGTCGCATAAAATGCTTAATGTTTCTAATCTCGCCATACCTGTTAGTTCAATGATCTCTTCGTATGTTAAGGTTCCATCTACTTGCGCAAAAACAAAGCCTGAACGATGATCGAGATCTAACCAAATAATTTCTTCAGGCGACATGAGCACAGCGGGCTTGTTTGATAGCTCTCCAATTTTATTAAGATACATAGTCTCAAGTTGTTCACGACATATATTCGCTATACGTTGAGCTTCAATATTATCAGGTTCTTTTCTAAGTATTGTCTGTGCAATTTCATATGCACCCGAAAAATTATCAACACTCATCAATTTTTGCATTCGTGCAATCACGGTACTTTTTGACAGCTTTAACGCTAGTGGGTTTGCATGCAAAACTGAGTTAATTAATTTAAGACCTGCATCGTTTGAATCAACCTGCAGCGGCGAATCGTCATTGTCTGTAGTAGTTTCAAGCCACGGATCACTTTTATTAGTGTTATTGGTATTCGTTGTATTATTTAGTTGCGATGATATCTGCACCGGTAATTGTGAGTTTGATGATTTTTCTGACGCTTTCTCAGTAGCTTTCAGTTCATCCAAGGTGGCAGGAGATACTTCATGTAAATGATCAAGATACGCCAATAATAATGGATCGTCTGGTGTCTTGCTATAGGCGTCCAGCCAAAGTCTTCCAGCCCCTAAAAAATCACCAGCTATAAAAAGCTTGAAGCCTTGTTTGATCAGATGCTCACTCACGTTTTCACCTTAATGCTTCACAACAATATTATGAGATGGCATCGCCCTTTTTAATTTTTCAATTTGCCAATCACGCTACGCAAAAGTGTAATCGTACGTTCAAGCGGTTCACGTATACTTTGCATCTCACTAATTTCACGCTTTTTAATAGCAAAACGGGCTTTCTTCAGAGTTTGCTCAGCTTTCTGTAGAGCAGCACCACCGAAATCTGTGCCAGTTGCAATAGGTTGCGCCTCGGGTAATAAGCGTTCGATCTCACGAATTAAACGCTCAATTTCAACACGTTCATTTTCAAAAGCATCACTCGCTTCTGAAGCTAAAAGCACATTTTCGTTTTCAGCTGCCATAATTGCAATCTCTTCTTCAGTAAGACCGCTAGTGGCAGTAACTGTTATTGCTTGTGTTTTGCTGGTTTCGAGATCACAAGCAGACACACTGACTATACCATCAGCGCTAATATCAAATGTTACCTCTATTTTCACTTCACCTTTGCGGCGCTTGGGTAAACCATCAAGTAAAAATTCACCCAGCAATTCATTCTGCTCTCCACGAGCTAACTCACCTTGCAAAACTACAATGCGTACCTGAGTTTGATCATCTCTGATAGTAGTAAATGTTTTTTTCTCGCTAGTAGGTATAGTGGTGTCTTTTTTAATAATTACATCAAATAATCCACCTTGCACCATAATCCCTAAATTGTGGGGGGTTACATCAAGTAATAAAGTTTTATTATCTCCTGATGCTAAAAGATGTCCTTGAATCGCTGCCCCACAGGCAACAACTTCATCAGGATGAACTCCTTTTGATGGTGGCTTTGCAAAAAACTTTTCAACTTCTTCTTGCACGCGTGGCATACGCGTCATACCGCCAACAAGTATCACCGAACCAATATCGCTTTTTTGTAATTCTGAACTGGCTAAGGCACGTTCACAAATAGAAATTGTACGTTTAATTAAATCAATCACTAGCTCAATTAGCGTCTCTTGGGTGAGCTTGGTCTGCAGATGCAATGCTTGGCCAGAATCGCAAGTGTAAATAAAGGGCAAATTGATATCAACAGAAGTAGACGACGATAATTCGCATTTAGCACGCTCTGCTGCATCTCGTAGTCTCTGCAAGGCCATCTTATCGTTGCTAAGATCTATGTTGTGTTCATCAAAAAAACCTTTTCGTAGCCATTCGATAATACGTTCATCAAAATCTTCACCACCTAAAAATGTATCACCAATAGTCGTTAATACCTCAAAAATACCATTTGAAATCTCTAAAATAGAAATATCAAAGGTACCGCCACCTAAATCAAAAACTGCAACTTTTTGTTCAAGACCGCGATCAAAACCATAGGCAAGTGCTGCTGCCGTAGGTTCATTAATTATGCGTAAAACATCCATACCAGCAATACGACCAGCATCCTTTGTCGCTTGCCGCTGATTGTCATTAAAATATGCTGGCACCGTAATCACCGCTTTAGAAATCGGCTCACCAATGGCTTTTTCGGCTAATAAACGCATCTCTTGTAAAATCATTGATGCGATTTCAGGGATAGAATAGATAGTGTCGCCCAGGTTTACTCTTACATCACCATGAGGTCCTTCAATACACCCATAGGCAACAAGTTTCATGGCCCGCTCAACATCAGGCGAGTTAAACCTACGCCCAATAAGTCGTTTGGCACCATGGATGGTATTTTTAGGATTAGTGATGGCTTGCCGTTTTGCTAAATGACCGACTAAACGCTTACCATTTTCGGTAATTGCGACAACAGATGGGGTTGTATTCGGTCCCGTACGACTAGGCAATACGCGAGTTTGCCCTTGTTCAGTAATTGCCACGCATGAATACGTGGTCCCCAAATCAATTCCAATAACTTTTGACATGAGCGCTTTAATTAATTTCGCCTGAAATGGTACATGACTGCAATGGTGTTCACGATATTATTAGGGGGTGTCCCTAAATGTCTCCCGTCGATCTTCACGAAATCCGCTACTTACACCGCGTACTCGCAAAAATCCTGCCTGCGACTTGCCACAAGCAAGCCTTTTGCATGATTTTGCTGCGTGCGCGGTCATCGTTTACGCGGCTTTCGTGAATCTCTCGGTCCAACATTTAGGGACACCCCCCTAGTTACATTTATCTATCTTCTTTAACAACCACTAAATGATTATCATTTGATACACTTTCTCTCCCTATAGACTTTGTAGCGCCCCCATGAACCAGCGCTTGAGTTTGTTCAAAAAGCTGTCGATAAAATGTATTTGCAGGATCAAACAAGGTTGCTCGACGAAAATAATCTAAAGCCGCTTGGTTATCCCCAGATTCGGATAATGCACGACCAGCAGCGGCATAAGTCTTTGCTTGTGATGTTGCATAAGAAGAATCAAGGCGATGTCTTTTTCGCATATCAAGAATTTCTTGACGTCTTCGCTCAAGCTCTTCGTTATCTTTAGCTATTGCCTCTTTAGCTACTACTCCAGAAATAGGCGTTGTCGGCACATTGTTGGTATTACTAGTGGCTGCAGCTGCCATACGCGCAATGATAACATCAAGTGGCACTAATACACTGGGTGGTGGATGCAGTGCAGCATACTTGGCTTTACTATCATCATCTGCAAGTACTTCATATGCTGCTTTTATTACCTTAAAAATATTTTCTAAACGAGCTTTAAATATACCAAGATTTTTGCCAAAATAACGATCCGGATGAAACCTTCGTGACTGGGCAAAATACGCACGCTTTATGTCAACATTACTCGGAGAACCGTATAATTCAAGCAATTCCCAGTGCGTCAAGACTTTATAATGATTGTTTACCGCATTGATTAGTCTTTGCTCGGCTGGTGAAAGATCGGTATCTTCCACCGCATCTAGCCCATCCCCCACATCTAGTTGTGAATCATTAGCGTTATTGGTGATAGGCTCATTGGCTTTATTAATATTTTTGGTAGTTACGTTATTAGAAGCTGTTTCAAGTTGCTTGGTCCAGAGTACAGCCCCGACTGTTTCAAGTCGTTTTAAAGTTGTTACTATTTCGTCTAGCGGTATACCGGCAACATCTGAAAGTAAACGAACAGACATGCGACCATCAATACGAGATAAAACAAAACCGTCGCGAGGAGTTAAATCTAAACTATGCCAATCAATCCCAGCGATTGGCTGAGGACACAAAGACAGAAAAGACTCATCCATGTGTCTTAACATATTTATAAATTCCTATATAACTAAGATAAACCAATCAATCGACTGATTCATTTCTTATTTGCGATCCTGATGTTGTAACTTTAGTAATGCCATAATATTGAGGTAAACGCGATGAGTACTACAATTGTAAAATCTATTAGTTTTGAAGCTGCACATTGGCTTCCAAACACTCCTATGATTCATAAATGCCATAAAATGCATGGTCATAGCTATATATGTGAAATTCATGTTACCGGAGAAATACAAAAAGATCATGGATGGATCTGTGATTTCGCTGAAATTAGTGGGGCTTTTGCGCCTTTACACGTTATGCTCGATCATCAGATACTCAATGAGATCGCCGGGTTAGAAAACCCAACCGCTGAGAATATCGCCAAATGGGTGTGGGAAAAACTTAGTTGCAAAATTAATGGCCTTAGCACCATTGTAATTCATGAAACCCCAACTTCGCGGTGTATTTATACTGGCCCTTAAAACTTATACAAATTTATCTAAAAATATATTTATTTAGGTAACATTTAAGTTTACGGGGCACATGAACTATTGCAACTAAACCGCCATATGTTTATGTAAGCGCTCGGGCACCCGATTAACACCTTTGCCCGCTAGCCAAAAGCAAATGCGGTTTAGGTGAGTGAGGTACTCGGCACCGGGTCCCGCGCAGGCAAAAACTGCATTAACACTCCATACCGAGGTTTAAAGGAACACATCATGGCAATTAAAATTGGTATCAATGGATTTGGACGTATTGGAAGACTCGCCTTCCGCGTAGCTGTAGATCGCAAAGACATCGAAGTTGTCGGCATCAACGATTTAATCGATGTCCAATATATGGCTTATATGCTCAAATATGATTCAACCCACGGTCAGTTCAAAGGCAGTGTCGAAGTTAAAGACGGCATGTTGGTAGTTAACGGCAAAGGCATTCGCGTTACCCAAGAAAAAGACCCGGCCAATCTTAAATGGAATGAAGTTGGCGCAGAGTGTGTAATTGAGTCTACTGGTCTTTTCTTAACTGATGAAAAAGCCCGTGCTCATATTAAAGCTGGCGCTAAAAAAGTTGTGCTTTCAGCTCCTTCAAAAGACAGCACACCAATGTTTGTTATGGGCGTCAATCACAAAAGCTATGCTGGTCAAGACATTGTTTCAAATGCTTCTTGCACCACTAACTGCTTGGCTCCTATCGCTAAAGTGCTTAATGACAAATGGGGCATTATTGAAGGATTAATGACCACCGTCCACGCCACCACTGCTACTCAAAAAACTGTAGATAGCCCTTCATCTAAAGACTGGCGCGGTGGTCGTGGTGCTGGCCAAAACATCATTCCTTCGTCAACTGGTGCTGCTAAAGCTGTTGGCAAAGTTATTCCTGAGCTTGCTGGCAAGCTTACCGGTATGGCTTTCCGTATTCCTACTCCTAACGTCTCGGTTGTCGATTTAACCTGTCGCCTTAACAAAGCTGCTTCTTATGAAGACATCAAAGCTGCCATGAAAGCTGCTTCTGAAGGTGAGCTCAAAGGCATTCTTGGTTACACCGAAGATGCTGTTGTTTCTACCGATTTCTTAACTGATTCACGTACCTCAATCTTTGATGCCGGCGCTGGTATCTCGCTTAACGATAATTTCGTTAAAGTAGTTTCTTGGTACGATAATGAGTGGGGCTATTCAAATAAGATCATCGACCTACTCGTTCATATTTCTAAGTAATACCTAAGTAGGGGCGATCGCCCCTACTTAATCTGTCTCTAGTTCAGTATTCCAATACGACGCATCTACCATATTTAAAAACGGTAGCCACTCGCGATAACAACCTCGCATGCGTAAAGAGTGCACTAATTCGCCCCAGCGTGGTTGACGAGCTGGTCGTATAAGTTTCATATTTGCTTCTTCTGGAGTACGACCACCTTTTTTAAAATTGCATTTGATACAACTAGTGACCACGTTTTCCCAATTGGTTTTACCGCCACGAGAGCGTGGAATTATGTGATCAAGATTAAGATCACGACGTGGCAAACGTTTGTTACAGTACTGACAAGTATGGTTATCGCGGGCAAAAAGATTATGTCGAGAAAAACGAATGCGACCCACAGGAATACGATCATATACCTGTAAAACTACAATACGCGGAATAACAATACGACGATTGGCTGTACCTACAGTTTGATCATCTACATTAGCAGATAAAGCTGCCCAATCTTCAAAATCAAATAAACGGTATTGTTTATCTAATGCACGAGCAGCGCCGATATAAAGTAAGCACATTGCTCGACGCCAGCTAGTCACATCAACTGCTTGGTAATTTCGATTTAGTACTAATACATGGGCATTAATCATCGCCATAACCACATACTAAATTTTATTGCGAACTGCAGCAAAAACCTCCTTTATTAAATGTAACAAATTTATAACTTCTAGTGTTAAGTTTTATTATTAGACACTCTTTTCGAATAAGCTCACCTAAAATTCCTAATTCTTAAGTTTTTAAGTTCTTTAAATCTTCATTTTTATGTTTTAAACTGGGTATTTAAAGAACTTAAGAATAGGAAACTTAAGAATGAAAGGCCATGATATAGCTGATATACTGCTACTTTTATTTTTTCTTATTTGTGATCATTTCTATTGTCTGAATCTAGGGTGTATCTCTATTTTTTTAATTTAAAATCTTTATGTGATTTTTGCCAAACCTTATGCGTAGATACATAATTTGCAGCAATATGTTGCTATAAAATCACTAAAAGATCTTGTCTGTTTTTTTGACGTTGGCCTTTTCGCCACCTAATATCATTAAAAATGCTTAAAGAGGACTGGGCGCGCAGGCTTCTTTAATGCTACTAACTACCCTTCGGGCTTTAAAGCCCGGGCAATTCGGAGGGTGAGTGAGAATGATGACCAAACGTAAGCAAGTAAAAAGTAACCAACAAACCACTGAACGAGTTGCCAAAGTTACAGCTCTCGAAGAACAGGTGATACGCATGCGTAAGGGCCTTAGTGCCCCAGTCGAACTCGTCCTTGAGCACAAGGCCGGTAATAATATCGAACTAAAAGCCAAACTTGATGCAATCGAACGGCGTGTACTTGAAGCAGCCGGTGCACGCACTAGTTCTACCAAAAGCAAGATCGTCAGCGCTTTACGTCGTAAAAACCGTTAAATTACAGCTAGTTATCCCATAAAATACAAGATTGATATAAGCCTTAAGGTGGTTTACTGCTTGATTCGTGGCTGGATTCGGTTTTTTATTTATTACTTAAAACCACATGAAACCTACCGATACTAAACATCGATCTGCACGCCAAGAATTTCAAAGCCGAGTACGCATCGCTGTAGCTGGTGCTGATGAAATTGAAGAAAAATATGCTACCAATCTCAGCGATGGTGGCCTTTTTGTTCGTCACGATAGCCCTCCACCACTTGGTAGCATTGTTGCTATCGAATTTGTTTTGCCTGACGGTAGCAGTCTTGCTTGTATGGTTGGTAGAGTCATTCATGCTCGCCCAGCCTTTACTCCTGGTGAAGCAACTGCAGGCATGGGATTACAGTTTGTTGAAGTAGATCAAAGTGCTGCAGCTTTAATTGAAAAATTTCGCAATAAAGTGCCTGAGCCAGTAATTGACAAAACTCCTCCAACACCACAGTTAGAAACCATCGCCCGCCCTGAAAGAGCGCCACTAATTTCGTTAGATGGTCCTGTGGTCGGCATCGATATTGGAACATCTAATAGTTGTGTAGCGATAATGAAAAATGGCCGTCCACAAGTTATTACTAGCCGCTTAGGCTATCAAATTATCCCTTCGGTTGTTTTTATCGCCCCCAATAATGAAATATTTGTTGGCCACCGTGCTGTTGAAAAAATGATTCTAATGCCAGGCCGTGCAATTTATGGTTCAAAACGCTTTCTTGGGCGTCCTTTCGCTTCAAAAGAAGTACGTAACCTTGGTCATTTTTTCTCATACGATCTTACTTGTGGCGAAGATGGACGCGTTGCCGCTTGTATCGATGACCGGGTAATACGTTTAGAAGAAGTTGCTGCTTATATCTTAAGCTCCCTAAAAGAAATTGCTGAAGATAATCTTGGTTGCACAGTCAATCGAGCGGTTATTTGTGTTCCGGCTTATTTTGGTGAAACGCAACGTCAAGCAGTACGAGAAGCTGCGCGTTTGGCTGGTTTTTACGTAGAGAGAATTCTAAACGAACCAACCGCAGCCGCCGTCGCTTATGGTTGGGGTCGTGATATGCTGGGGACAATAGCCATCTATGATCTGGGTGGTGGCACTTTCGATGTTGCACTCCTGCGAATAGATGGTGCTCGGGTTGAAGTTATAGCTACTGATGGTGATCCCTTTTTAGGCGGTTCCGATTTCGACGATCGTGTTACTGAATACGTAATGATGCGTTTTGAACGCGCTAATAACTGCAACATTCGCCAAGATCCGGTTTCAATACAACGTATTCGTTTTGCTGTTGAGATAGCCAAACGACAATTATCTGAAGCTTTAAGTGCTGAAATAGTTTTGCCTTACATCTATAAAGGACCAAATGGTTTTCTTGAATTAAAAACAAGAATCGAACGTAATACCCTCGAAACGCTTACCAACGATCTAGTGGAACGAACCTTCACCTTGTTGCAATCCGTACTTGATGCTGTTGGAATCAAGGCTAACCAACTTGATGATGTGTTAATGGTTGGCGGGCAAAGTCGTAGCCCCCACGTACGTCGTCTACTTTCTGAGCGTTTCGGTCACACCCCCTCTAGTACTATTCACCCTGATGAAGCAGTAGCACTTGGGGCTGCCCTAATCGCTGACGCATTATATAGCAAACGATCAATTGATCTTATCGATGTGTTACCAGCATCTATCAGAGTTGCTAAAGCAGATGGTGGTACAATTCGCGTATTACCTAGAGGTGCTCGCCTGCCAGCAAGCGCTGAAATTGATATTGTAAGTGAGGCTTCTGGAGATATTGAATATCGTGTTACTCTATATCGTGGTGAAAACGAATCTGTTGATCAAAATACTCTTATCGGTACAGTACGACTTCCAAGCAGTCACGCTTTAGCATTATCAGGGACACGTGCAAAAGCCATTATAGAAATTAATTCAGAAGGTATAATGTCGGTAAAAGTACGACATCCACTTACTGGTCAAATTCAACAACTTGAAGCAACCATCACCACTAATTTACCGTAATCTTATCAACATTTTGTAACAAATAAATCGACAACATTAAAACACCAGCTAAAATTGAAATAGCACTTAGCGTTATGAGGCGATAACGATTGTTGAAACTAACTCCAGGTAGTGCTCTACTATAAATATATCCAGGATTGTCATGAGTGAACTCGATTTAGCAAAACTGCATAGTAACGAAATCAACGGCACCTTTTCGCGTCTTGAAATTCCAAGTCTGATCATGCGCGCAGTGCGCCAGAAATTAACAGGCGCCCTTAAGTTAGTTGAAGGAAGCAATGTTCGTATGATTGGATTTTCTAATGGCGCCCCTACTGTTGCAGCTTCATCATTATCTAGTGAAAGATTAGGCCCTTTGCTGCATGAACGCGGCGCAATTAGTAATCATTTATTAAATCAAATCGATGAGATCATGCACAGTGAAGGACTACAATTTGGAGCTGCTGCGATTAAATTAGGTGTACTGACAAAACTCGATCTCGCGCGTTGGTTAAAAGAACAACATGCTAATGTTGTGACTCAAAGCTTAAATGCTTCATCAGTTAAATCTACCTTTGGTCCCTTAGGCAAGTTGGCAACAAACCGCAGCGGTTTACAGCTATTGGCTGCAATCGAAAGCGGTGTTCGTGCATATTCTTTAGATCTCATCGATTCAATTCAACAAAAAATTGAAGGTATACGTTTTACTCTGCAACCTGGAGCTCTTGATCTTGCCTTAGAACTTGGTTGTTCGGCATCAATATCGCAACTATTACGTACTCAAGGAACTGAAGCGCATTCGTTTCAAGATTATCTCGCTTCTTCTGAAGATGATGATCCAGCCGTACCGATTATCACGTTAATACTAACCAGTATTGTTTTACCTGTTGAACAACAAGATCCAGCACCACTTGATTTAAACGAAACCGTTCCCCAAACCACAGCAACGCTTGCAGCTTCTGAATCACAAAAAGTGCTAGATGAACTACAACCATCTGAGTCCCAAGTTTCGAGTGCAGAGCAAGTCAATGAGTTGACGCCACCTTCGATAATAAAAACCACTGACGCTGACTCAGAAAATACTCCTGGGCGTGCCAAAAATATTGCCGACTTAGAAGCAATGCTAAAAGCGCGTAATCAAATACCGCCAGTAGTAAGCTTTAAACAAAGAGAAGAAATCAATTTTAATGTTCCTGCTACATTAACCAATTCTTTACCTATAATAAAGCCAACAGTTACTCCACCACCCGCTATTGAAAATACTGATACAAAAAAGAATATCTCCCCAAATATTCCAGTACCATTACCGTCTCTTGCTTTAGAAATTGATGATTCTGATATACAAAAGGCTAGAACACCAGAATCACAATTTGACCCTTCATTAATTTCACCTACAGTAAAACAAGCAGCAACTAGTTCATCAGCAGACCAAAACGAAATCACTGCTCGACCAAGCGATTTATCTGAGCCACAACAAGATCAAGATAATGAATCTTCAATTAACGGTACTGTTGCAGTATTTGAGCAACCTAACCCTGCAGCTACAGTTAAACAAAGCGGCGCAGATAATAATTATGTTGTTATCCCAAAAGAATTACTGTCTGTCGTAAATCAGCCACAAACAGGATTACTTAATAGTACGCGAATATTATTAATTATTATAGGTATGCTACTATCTGCTGTAGTTGGAAGTGCCGCGACTATTTGGGCGTTACGCAATCAAGCTTTTGGCCTCGACCAAAAAACCATCGCAGAATTACTTACTAAGCCCAACAATCAGGAAAAACAGAATACAATAGCATCACCGAATACTAATGATGCAATGAACAACACCAATAATGTAGCTATTAATAAACCAGCAACAACACCAAACTCGACTAATGACTCTTCTATTAATACTACTGCTAAGACAAATAATAATGCAAGTGGGCATCACTCTGCGGCTCCAGCAAATGCAAACTCAAACATTTCAACAACAGACGATAGTACCCTTGAGAATCGTAATAATAACAAATGGTCTCGATCGGCAGCATTCACAAAAGGATTGGGCAAAAACAAAAATCGTTTTCGTAATAACCAGCAAAACATTGATGACAATAAATCGGCTAACACCGCAACTACCGCAATACAACCACAACCTGAAAATACCACAAGCGATACAACCACTAAAACTGCTGTTAAAGAAAAAACTAACGAAGCAACCAATACCAACTCTACAGCTGCTGCAAATAAAGAAGAAGTTGCTGCTAAGTTAGCGCTTGTTCGTAGCTCTCTGCAACAAGGTGATTATCGCAAGGTTTTAGCAATATGTAATGAAATACTTGCGATTGAACCACATAATCCTATGGCTTATCGTTCTTTAGGTATTGCTTATTCAGCCTTAGGAGCATCACCACAATCATGTGAATCATTTCGGCGCTACCTGCGCTATGCACCAAAGGCTCGTGACAAAGAACAAATTGAAACTTTATTAACAACCTGTAAATAAGTTTATATGCATCAACATTCTGTCAATCATCGCCACCAGTCTTAAAAAAATACCCAATACTCGTTCGCGTATGCTACTTAAAAAGACTAATCAGGGGGTGTCCTTATTTAAAACTGCTTTTTATATTCTGTCTCGATAAAATCTTGACCGTTGTAACGTACAATAACATTTCGTGCATCGATGCAAGTAATTAGGTTAACCGGACGAGTCCAAACACCATAAATATTGCTTAAAGTGTCACGCATATAATCATTACGTAAATCTGTTCCTTCATGTTGATGTTTAAGTAATAATTCACCACGATTTTCGTGATTGCCATCAATTACATAAACAAATGGTTGCCCCATATTAGTTAGTTGAGTCAGCAACTTGTTACGAATGGCTACAGCATCACGGTCAGTAATCTCCCAGTTGCCAGAATTACGATTATAACCATAATTAAATAACTTATGCTCGCGAATAAAATCTTCCGTAAGAAATTCATCGATAAAAGTCACATCATTATAATGACTACGTACTTCAAAAAGTTTTTGTCTACCTAAACCAGAATGGTTATTCCATTCTTTACGTTGAGTTAACGAATCACATTCTTCCCATTCTTTGCCAAATCGACCACGATTCCAACGGTCTTCAATGTCACGCAAAAGTTCTAAGCCCAGTTTGTAAGGATTTATCGAACCAGGTTGTACCCCCATAGTGCCAGCATGATGATCGGCATAATCAATAACTTCGGCATCAGTAAGCGCTTTTTGGGTCATAATGGTGGTGTGCCAAAAGCTCGCCCAGCCTTCATTAAGTATCTTAGTCTGTGCTTGTGGAGCAAAATAATAAGCCTCTTCGCGTACCATAGCAAGAATATCTCGCTCCCAATTCTCAAGCGGCGCATACTCTAATAAAAAAAGTATAATATCGCGTTCAGGACGATCAGGAAATCGACGCTCACGATCGCGTTCTTCTTTTAGTCGACGTTTTTGTTCGGCAATGAAATCTTCAGGGTTTATATATTTCTGCATATATTCGCGATTAGTTCTTATTTTAGGTACATCAACAATTTCAATATCACGTTCGGGTTTGTCTTTTTTTATATCGTCACGTCGCTTAATAAATGGCGAATGACGATCTATAAGATTATCAACCGAAAGACATTTATCAATAAAGCCTTCAACTTTTTCAACGCCGTATTTATCCATATAACGACGAACTTTAGTGCCATGGTTCGCCATCGTATCCATCATTTTTCTATTTGTATGAGCAAATGAAAAATTATTTTTAAAAAAATCTACATGACCATACACATGCGCCATAACTAATTTTTGATCGACATCTTCATTAGATGACATAAGATAAGCATACGAAGGATCATTATTTATAACCAACTCGTAAATACGTGAAAGGCCATAGGTGTAACTTTTAGCAAGCTGTTCGTACTCCATGCCAAATTTCCAATGCGGATAGCGCGTTGGAAAGCCACCAAAAGCAGCAATCATATTCATTTGTTCAAAGGTTACACATTCAAATACAACATCATAAAAATCTAACCCAAAATCACGAGCATAACCTTCAACACGCTGACGAATAGCTTCTAAGTGTGATGGCAGAGGCATACCACAAATGTAACCCGCCCTGATGGCGTGGGCAAATCCCAAAGGCAATAAAACACCTTTAATCAGAAAGATTAATAACCATTGACATACCCTTTACACCTCCGGCATAGCGCGCCGATTATGTTCACCTTTGCCGAAAAAATGAAACGACGTGCACAGTTAGTGCGCCAATTGCGTCTTTTTTTCGACGACCAAGGTTTTATCGAGGTCGATACACCAATTGCCGTGCCTTCACTGGCACCCGAACCCAACATTGAAGCGCCGCAGGTACAACTACAAACACCTAACCAAACAAATACGCGTTACTTACAAACATCACCAGAACTTAACATGAAACGTCTGCTAGCGCACGGTCTGCCGCTTATTTATCAAATAGCGCCGGCATTTCGACAAAATGATTTTACCAATCTTCATCGACCTGAATTTCGCCTCCTTGAATGGTACCGTTACAATGACAATCTTGATGCCTTAATGAACGATTGTGAGTCGTTACTCGTTACTTTGAATAAAATCATTAACGACGAACCAATACTGACCTATCAAGGTCGCAAAATATCACTTGTACCACCATTTCGTCGTATTAGTGTTGATGATGCATTTCGACAATATGCTGGTTTTTCTATTTTAGAAGCATTAGAGACTGATATTTTAGCGCAGCATCTTCGTAAGCTTAATATTCACTTTATTGTCAGCGAATCCTGGGATGACCTATATAATCGAGTTTTTATTAGCCTTATAGAGCCAAAGCTAATCAATACCGGAGAACCTTTCTTTTTAACTCAATTCCCTCGGCCTCTTGCATCCCTAGCGCGTTTGGCACCTCATGATAATCGTGTTGCCGAACGTTTTGAGCTTTATATTGGTGGTATTGAACTAGCCAACGCATTTGCTGAACTTGTTGATGCTGACCAACAACGAAAACGATTCGTACACGACCGCGAGCAACGTTTAAAAGCCGGTATGCATGATTATCCACCTGACGAAGCATTTTTTACTGCTTTAGCTACCTTGCCGCCCTCAGCCGGAATCGCTTTAGGACTCGACCGCTTATTAATGTTGCTATTAGATGCAATAGATATCGATGATATCGCTTTTATTCCTTGGGGTAATTAATGCTAGTTAGCAATGGTTCTTCTCGACGACGCTATCGTCAGCACGGAAACCCATTTAACTTACACCTACCTATTAAAACCATTGACTTGAACGCTATCTTTAAACGGCTTGCACCAATAGCTATCGATGTAGGATGTGGTAGTGGTGCGTTTACTCTTGAACTAGCTAAACAACATCCTGAATGGAATATAGTTGGCATAGAAATTCGTCAGCACTTAGTTGACTGTATTAATAACGAGGCTAGCACTTTAGGTTTGGCTAATATTCATGCCTTGCTTGCAAATATAAATTTGCACTTAGAAGCCATTATCCCACCTCAAAGCGTGATTTGGGTAAGTATAAATTTCCCCGATCCCTGGTATAAAAAACGTCACCAAAAACGTCGAGTGGTGAATCAAGAATGGGTAAAACTGCTTAAAACACGCTTAGTTACTGGCGCACAAATACATTGCATGACTGATTACCAACCCATTGCCGAAGAAATTAAAAATATTTTTGAAAGCATAAAAGGTTTTATTAATCTTGACGGCAGCGGAAATTTTGCTCATACCACTACTTCTGGAATTATAAGTGAGCGGGAGCGTACACATTTGCGCCGAGGCGAGTCGATTTATCGCCTACGTTTTTGCTTAGAATAACTCAATTAGTACAAAGTATGATTTTTTTAAAGTTGAATATTTAGAAAACCTTGTCGATTATGTAATTGGATGCTATGCTAAAAATGTATCCCACCTAAAAATCACGCCGTAGTGCATGTTATTTACACGGGAGTACCAGTGAATAGATTGACCCAAGAATGGGGCAAAGGTAGTCAAACCATGACAAACCCTAGCCCACGAAGCAAAGTATTTAGTAACTCAGATGATTCAAGTGCCGAGCATCGCCGTAAGCTTGAAGCCCTTTTTGGCAATGGCAGTAACACTAGCAATGGCGGTAATGGCAACAACGAAGGTAGTAGCCCTAGCCCTACAAACGATGCCTCTCGCATGCGTGTCAGTGAAAACAAAGTGTTTTCAAGCCCGCGTAAATCAGTAGGTCGTACACCTTCTGAATACCGAATGCGACTTGAGCGATTACGCATTGCTCGTGAAGTTGAAGAGATTAAAGAAGCTGCCGATGGATTTATGCAATATCATCAACTACCTGATGATGTAGATATTCTGTATAAGGTGCTGCAACATCCATCTGAAAAGGTGGTACGCGAGGCACTTGGCCAAATCTCTTCGCTAATTAGCCAAGGTCGTATTAATGGTAGCATGATTCTTGAAGACCGACTTTGTAGTCTTGCTGAACGAGCAACTGAAAATGCTACTCGCTCTTACATTGAAGGTATCCGTGGACAATTAGAGCGTATTAAAAAAACTTAGCAAATTGCAGGTGACGGCTAATGAATAATCTGGATTATTTTAATGTGTACGTTTGCGTTTTTTAGAGCGCCGGCTTTTCTTCTTTTTGTTATTAGATTTCGCATTTTTTGATTGTACTTTACTATCTTCTTTTTCTGTCGTTGCATTTTCAGGTTTTGCATTAGCTACAGGAACGATATTTTTACTGCCTTCATTTTCGCAAGTCAGAAGACAATCAGAAAATCTTTTTTGACAATGTTCAGAGCAATAAGGATCTTCAGCATCAGAGCTGCAAAATTCACGACATGCTTCAAACTGTTCTTGGCTGCGTTTCTGACAATGTTCAACCGATTTATCAGTTGGCGACCGCGAGCAATCGGCAAAAGGTTTTGATGGTAATGATGGCGGTGCCTCAATACGCAAACTTCGCGTTAAAACATATCCGGCCCTACCAAGGCTATCTATAATTAAACTGTATGCACCATAGCTATCAACAACTTCTACACGTGATCCCGGTTCAATAGAACCTAAATTTTGATATACCTCTCCGGTCATAGGGCCAGAAAAAAGTTCTTGGGATTCTGTCAAATAAGCAACTTCTTTATTAGAACTAAACGCCAATATTATTAATATAGTAAATATAATTATCGGTATGGCCGCAATACCACCAATAATTAGTTTATCTTTTATTGGTGCAGAGCGTAGATATGAAAATAGCTCTTTAGTAAATTGATGCCACGCATCTTTAGGGAATACATGACCACGCGCGCCTCTATGAATTGCTTTATGCTCGCCAGGGATCTTTAACTTAACATTATGTTTTTTATGAAATGACTCGGTTTGAATGACATCAGTAACTACATCAGATGACCAATTTGGTTGCGGTTTTTGAGATTTTTGCTTGGATTGAAAGTCAAGTTCTAGTTCACCGGCTGCTTCATTATCATTAGAATCTGCTTCAGAATTATCTAGTTCTAACTTATTCATCTCTTGTTTTAAATTCGGATCTTCTGCTGGCGCATCTAAATCTGTAATTAATGGCGTAGATGAGGCGGCATGATCATTTGCTAACTCACCAAAATCTATCGAGAATGGTACTGGTGGTACAAACTTTGCGGGCTCTGATTCACTTGACGATGTTGCTGATATCTTTTCACCGCCATTAACGCTTAAATCTATAGCATCATTGTCTTTACTTATAGTATTGAGGTCTTCGATTGCGCTAATATCATCTGCGCTAACGAATTCGATATTATCACCGCTTACTTGCGAGAAAGATGGCGGTGTATTTGCTGATAGATTTGATGAAGACACCAGTGGAATTGTTGGATCAGGGTTATTGTCTTGCAAAGCTGGGCAAAAAGATGCACCACAACGCCGACAAACAACATAAGCACCACCAGCAAGGTCTTTCTCGCTTTTTGAATGGGCTGTCTTGCAATGTGGACATTCAATAATCACGATATTATTGATCGTAAACCGAAAATCCCTCTCAGCGCAAAGAAGGTTTTAATTAATCGACATAACCATTACTGACCTTATGCGTCAAATTAATTAAAACATGATATCAAAAAAAACCTTAAATTACATAACCAATTAAAACATAATGGTTTTTTTAGTGTTGAAAGATAAAGTTTAATGCTACCGGTGGTGTTAGTTGCGTAATATTAGGATCTGGCGTTTTTGGTGTCTCTGAAGAATCAGGTGCTTTCTTATCGCTAGGTTCTTTAGCATTTTGTCCATCAGCAGGCTTATTTTCTTCTACTGGTGGAAGCCGTCGAGCTGGAAGCACTATTGTAGAGGGTAATGGACATTTGGTACAAGGTCCGCGCATCGGTACTACTAAAACTCGCGCAACGCGTAAAAATGTTGAACGCATGCCATTAGCATTTTGAATCATTCGCACCGTACTATTATATTTGCGGGCGATGGTACTTAAGGTATCACCACTACGTACTTTATAAATTAATTTGTTTTCATCAGGACGACTTGCCAATAATGGTTGAACCCGGTACCCCAATTCTTGAGCGCGTGCATTATAAAACCGCACATGAAAATGATCACGATGTCTACGAGCATGTTTTATAATCGGATTAGGCCCTGAAAAAATCGAATCTAACCAAGCACGATCTACACCTTGTTGCAGTGCATAGTTGATTAAAACTTTTTGAATTGCTCGGTCAACTAGGATTAATTGTACATCGGTATTAGTAATTAATGTATGCACGAGCTGCCAGTTTAAAGCAGGATCAATCTTTTTTAGCCAGTATTTACGTGAACCCTCTGGTCTTTGGCCACCTTGGTAATACAAACCTATATCAACATCACGACCTGATTGATGGCTGCGATGAGGTCGAATGTAACCGCCATCCTTTTTGCCTATGTGATTTACACGCAATTTGCCTAATTCACCAAACTTTGCAACTAAATCATGCCCAACTATTTTAATATACTCAATAGTTTCTTTAGTCCCCCATGCGAAGTCTGGTGCTACCACATAAAAGCCATCTCCTGACAGTAATTGCATGCTATTAATAACTCTACCTTCACCAGGGAATCCTACTGAAATTGAACCAAGGTCTTCTAATGAATCAACGAAATACTGAGCAAGTTCGGTATCTGAAATATCATCAGTGTAAATAAATCTATGGGCGTTACTGTTAGTATCATTCTCAACTACTTCATTAGTGCTTTCATTTACACATTCGTCATTATCGCAGATCTCATTAACTTCATTAGAGTTATCATCTAGTAACGATGTCGCGGTTATTGGCAAAGAAGAGTTGTCTTCAGCTTTATCGAGAGTTGCCTGATGGTTAATAGATTCTACAGTTTTTATATCAGTTGCATTATTTGTCGCTGGGTTATTCGTATTATCAGGGTTATCATTAACTGCAGATTTATCGGCAATTGACTTAGAAGCAGCAGATGGTTTTTGAGTAACGAAATAGCCACTAATAGTACTACATGAAACTTGGCTTGCAAAAAATAAACCAGCGGCAACCACAGCTATTAACGGTTTTCGCATACTCCGGTTCTGATAAATATAAAAAATTAGCGGCGACCGCTTGTGTCGACACACTTTTACTAAATCTATAAATCGATCGCAGTTGCGACTTAGCGACATTTTTGCAAATTTAACGACCATTGTTCTTCTTTTTTAAAAAATTTTGAAGTGTTAAATCTCTAATACTAATTTGTAATCCCTGGCACGCTAAAGTGCGAACATAAATTTTTTACTTCGGCAGCAATACGGTCAAGCGCCGCTTCATCTTCACGATGCTGCAATGCTTCATCTAACCAAGCTGCTATCTGCTTCATTTCAGAAGCGCCAAACCCGCGACTTGTAACAGATGGTGTACCAATGCGTAACCCACTTGGATCGCTAGGTTTACGGGTTTCTCCTGGTACGGTATTGTAATTGAGTACCAAACCAGCGCGCTCCATAGCTATGGCTGCAGGTTTTCCGCCTACATCTTTATTGCGCAGATCTACTAACAATAAATGATTGTCAGTGCCACCAGTTGCTAATTGATAGCCAAGGATAATCAACTCTTGCGCTAAAACTTTTGCATTTTCTACAACGTGCTTAGCGTAAACGGCAAATTCTGGTGATTGGGCTTCTTTTAATGCTACTGCTATTGCGGCGGTAGTTTGGTTATGTGGCCCCCCTTGCACCCCAGGGAATACCGCACGATTAATAGCCTTGGCGTGTTCTTGCTTGCATAAAATCATTGCCCCACGTGGACCGCGTAAAGTTTTATGAGTAGTCGTAGTAACTACATCAGCATAGGGCACCGGATTAGAATGTACCCCACCAGCAACCAAACCAGCAAAGTGACTCATATCAACTAAAAGCAAGCATTTTGCTTCATTAGCAATTTCGCGAAAACGGGCAAAGTCAAGTTGGCGAGGATAAGCCGAATGGCCGGCAATTAATATCTTAGGTGAGTGCTCAAGTGCCAGACGTCTAATTTCATCGTAGTCGATCAAACCAGTGTCAGGACTTAGTTTATAATGCACAGCATTAAAATATTTACCAGAAATGCTTGCCTTAGAGCCGTGGGTGAGGTGGCCACCATGACTTAAATCAAGACCTAAAATAGTATCTCCCGGTTTTAAAAAGGCTAAATAAACCGCTAAATTAGCCGGAGAACCGGAATATGGCTGCACGTTAGCATGCTCAGCGCCAAACAAGGCTTTGGCACGCTCAATTGCTAATTCTTCAATACCATCAATGTTTTTTTGTCCTTGATAAAAACGTGCGCCAGCATAACCTTCTGAGTATTTATTGGCGAAAACCGAGCCTGAGGCTTCAAGTACTGCTTTTGAAACGTAATTCTCACTAGCAATAAGCCGGATAGTATCACTTTGATATAATTCTTCAGCCTTAATCAAAGCAAACACTTCAGGATCGCTTAACTTTAAATCTGCGCACATGCTGGAACTCCAAAGAAAAATTAAGTTGAATTGCCCAGACGCGCGGCCAGAATAGCCAACCATACTCCCCCGGGGTTATCCCCGTAAGCGCCAGTTGTACGGTGGCAGTTTTTCATTGCAACATTGTCGATTAGAATTAGATTTGTCAACAGTAGGGTGGATTTTAAATGAATTCATCTCGCACATACCCAAGCAAATATCACTACTGCCATTGAAGCTACGCCAGCAATCAATTGTATCAACCAGTTCGCACGTTTATTAACTGGAGCTATAAATCCAACAACAAGACCAGAAATAAACCCACTAACATGCGCTTTTATATTTGATTCTGGATTAAACGCGGTAAATGCTAATAATAGTACCGCCGCACCACCAATGCGCATTCTTTCACGCCATGCGAAAGATATTTCAAAGCGGCCACGCAAACCATTACCACCAGTAGCGCCTAATAATCCAAATAGGCCCCCAGATGCCCCAACTGTTGCGTTTATGTCAGAAAATAAATAGCCGACGATAAAACCAGTGATTGCAGTGATAAGCCAATAGAATAAAGTAACTCCAGGACCCAAACGCTCACTAGCTGCCCAAGCCAGCACCAGCATAAAGCTAGCGTTACTAATGGCGTGTTGATAATCAGCATGTAGAGTTGCAGCAGTAATTAAACGCCACCATTGACCATCTGACAAAGAACCGGCGAGCAAAGCACCACGCTGAAAAAAACTGCTCGCTCTTGTCACATCAAGAGTGATAATACTGCCTGCGATTAGCAGCAAAGCTAAACACAAGGCAAAAGCGAAATCGGGTTGCAAGAATAAAGGCACCCATTCGGCTGGTGAGCGCACCCTTTGTTTTTTTGAGATATCTTCGCCTAACTGTTCGGATAATATTTCAATAATATTCAATGCATCTGCGGGTTCTACATCGAGCACCATTATATCATATATATCGTTAGGTGTATTTATTTCATTGGCATATTTACACCAATTATATTCAATGCCTTCTGCCTGCAATGCCGCATTGCATTGAGATATCCATAATGAATCGTGACTCGCGAGCAAATGCATTAATATTTTCTCATCAGCATCATTTGAATTATTTTCTACCACCGATAGGCAAAAAAAATTAAGCTTTTTTGCTTTGGTATGCTCTATTGCATGATACGAATCTAATATCTATATGCAACCTGGCACTAAATTAGATAGTAGCTAATAACCAATCAATTCAAGCCTTGCAAAATACCGTAATTCAAATCACTCCCGACATTACCGATAGCAATAAAGGTATACAGACTTTGATATATAATTTTACAACCCCGCCAAAAAATGGTTCGGTAATATAGGCAGGCAACTATTTTTATTACCAGCCTAAAGTTAATTTTACTGGCCCTGATAGTTTTACCTGGATAGCAGCCTTAATGTTAATATTGTTGCTATTGCAAACACCGCACCTACTATTACTGATATAAGCAATCAAACCATACAAGCCGACTCTGTTTCTTCACCGATAAGCTTTACTATTGACGATGCACAAACACCAAATTACAGATTTAATCGCCGCAGCTAGCGCTGACAATATGATTTCTTTATTAGACCACAAGGGTGTAGTTTTACAAACACTTCAAGGACATACTGCTGAAATTACTGCCCTGACATTTTCATCAGATGAAAAACATCTCTATAGTACTGCAAAGGATGGAATATCACCCCCGCTAATAGCGAATACGGCGAATTTTTCGAGCACTTTATTTTTTAGAGTTACGAGCTTTTATTGACTACAATAGTCCAAGAACAGCATTACATTATTGGCGCTCTACCTCAGGATTTGAAGTTGATCTTATTTTTGATGAACACGTGGCAATCGAAGTTAAGACAGCTAAACATATTACCGATAAACATTTAAAAGGGCTACGAACTTTAGCTGAAGAACGCCAAGTCAGGTGCTTCATCGTGGTATGTCAAGAAACGCGACCGCGGTTAATCGATGGCATTCATGTCATGCCGTGGCGTATGTTTCTAGATGAATTATGGACCAATGGACTTTAATTGAAGCCGCAGACACACTACTTACACGTAGTGAAATAATAACTAAACTTACCAACTAATAACTACATGCAAGTTATCACGATCAAAGACATCCTTGCGATAGTTTGGCTCACTGCCATTGAGGCTCTCAAACGCGGCGAGGAGAAAACCGATGAGCAGCCCAAAATGCAGCGGCGATATAGTAGGGAATTTCGATAATGTAAAAACCCATTTACGCGACTTAGCGGAGCCATCGGCAGAAAGATCGCCAGTATCGTGATACTGACGCCATACTATATTAGTCTTACGTACGATTGAATCGAAGCCCATATCCCAAAGCTTTTTATATAACCCGTGGAGTAGATGCCGACGACAAAGTTGCTTGCCAAATTCGATATACTGGCGTTCGATCGGAATATTTGGCCAGAGCAACTTGAAACCAGGTGCCATCAAACGCTCGGTGTCTTCTATGGAAAGCTTGGTTGCTGGCAGAAGCGCAGTAAATAAAATTCTATCTTCAGAGCTAAGCTGCTGTAAATATGTCTCAAGCAGCTCAGTACGCTCGCCAAGCATTTCCCGTAAGACTATTACACCTGACCCTTTATATTTAGGCATAACGCTTCCTCATTATACTTTCCGATTGGTCTCTGTTCAATATCAATATTTTAAATTGTTGCCTGTTTCCACCATATAGCCGGAATTATCAAGCGCGTTAAAATAGATACGCTGATGGTCAGGGCCTTCGAATAGGTTTTGCCAGGTATCATTCACTTTTTTCTCAATATCTGCTTCGCTGTAACCCAGTTCTGCAAATATATTACGATATGTCTTTTTTTTCATACTCCTGCCTCTCTTAAGATTTCTTTGTTTATTAGAAGTATTATTAATTATCTTACCGATACCGATTAAAAACTCTTGGCGGCATTTATTTATCGGATCATGCTACCATTAAAGCTTTGTTACAGCTATAGAGGCATCATTTCGGAGGTTAATTATGCCTACCCAGCCATCAAAAGATTTGCAGACATTTGTTAACCCCGCGCCAGAGCGCGATTACGAAATTCGTTTTGAAACCAATGAACTTACTTGTCTTTGTCCGATGACTGGTCAGCCGGATTTCGCAACTCTACGCATCAATTATATACCTGATAAATTATGCGTCGAGCTAAAAAGTCTCAAGCTATACATTTGGTCATTTCGCGATGAAGGCCATTTTCATGAGGCTTTAACCAATCTTATTCTTGATGATTTAGTTAAATTGCTACACCCACGAAAAATGATAGTAGAAAGTGCCTTTAATATTCGCGGTGGTATCACCACAACCGTAATTGCCACTCATCAGGCTTAAGAAATTTTAATATTATTATGTTTTCTCGTTTACGCATAGGTACTCGTGGCTCTCAGCTTGCACTATGGCAAGCAAACTATATTGCTGCGTCTCTTGGTGGTGAGCATGAAATTATTGTCATAAAAACTACGGGTGATAACTATCCTGACGCAACATTAGATGCAACAACTGGTATTGGAATCTTTACTAAAGAAATTGAATATGCGTTGCTAAGCAATCAAATCGATGTTGCTGTACATTCATTTAAAGACTTACCGCTGATACAGCCTGCTGGTCTTAAAGTTGCGGCAATACCACCGCGTGGACCAGTCAATGATATCATCGTCACTCGTCACGATTGCCTAGCAGAAAATCAGCATTGGTCGCTTAAACAACATGCCAAAATCGGTACTAGTTCGCCACGTCGCCGTGCCCAGCTATATTATAAACGGCTAGATCTGCAACTTATTGATCTGCGTGGCAATATAACCTCGCGAATAAATCGCGTCTTTAACGGTGAGCTTGACGCTGTTGTAGTTGCTGCTGCTGGTATTAATCGTTTACAACTACAAAACGATATTGTAAATAATTCTGGTTTAATTATTTCATTACCGCTAAATGAATTTCTGCCCGCCCCTGCTCAAGGCGCACTTGCTCTTGAAATACGTGCTGATGATACGAACACAAAAACGCGCTTAGAAAAATTGCACGACCCAATAACTGCATTAGCCATAAATTCCGAACGTGCTTTGTTGGCTTGCCTAGGTGGTGGTTGCCAATTACCCCTTGGAGCTTATTGCAATTTTGCAAATGCAAATTTGCATTTGCATGCGGCATTAGCAAATACTGAATGTACTCGTTGTTACCATGCAAAAGCAAGTGCTGCTACGATTAAAGAAGTTGTTGAACTAGTTTATGATTCGTTAAGTCATGTGAATGCATAAACAACCAAACTAACAAACTAACGCTTACTACAACAATTAAAATCTCTACAAACTAATCGTGTTCTTCATTAAGAACTTTACTTCGCCTTGCAAAGAAAAATTCTCTAAGCAACAAAGCGCTCTCTTCTGCCATAACTCCCGCAACTATCTCAGCACGATGATTCAAACGCGGATCAGCAATTATATTATAGATACTGCCCGCAGCGCCTGCTCGCGGATCAGCAGCACCAAAAACCACACGATCAACACGGGCATTAACCACAGCACCAGCACACATTGGGCACGGCTCAAGCGTTACATATAAAGTGCATCCAAATAATCGCCAACGTCCAAGATTTGCCGCCGCTTGCCGCAATGCAAAAATCTCAGCATGCGCTAAAGGGTCATTATCGATCTCTCTTCGATTATTGCCACTTCCTACCACTACATTATCACACACCACTAAGGCTCCAACTGGTACTTCACCATTAACCGCGGCAGCGCGAGCTAATGCCAATGCTTCAATCATCCATTTTTTATTATTATTCATCTGCATAGTATTAGCCTAACCACCCCTTTTTGAGCTAGGATTATAAGATAAATGCGTCAAATGCTTTTATCCATATTCACTGCTATTGCAATAGTAGCCTGTGCCCAACCACGCGAAAAATTAGCTTGGCCATTTCCACCTGCACCACCAAAATCAATCCCTCATAATTCACCAACAGATCCGCCAAAAAACAAAGCTGCTATGGGCGGTGTTATGCATGAAACAGATGAAATTGATGGTGAACTTGATAATAATAATCTTGCTAATACATCAAGTGATTCTCAAACTGACGCTACTCCAAATTTTCAATGGCCAATGATAGTAACTACTATTACTAGTCTTTTCGGCAACCGTATAGATCCCATCGACGGTAAACATCGCTTTCACAGCGGTATAGATATTGACGGCAAATATGGCACATTGATTCGCGCTGCTGCATCTGGAACAATAGTCTTTACTGGTTGGGATCATGGACATGGAAGAAAAGTAGTCATTAAACATGCAGCAGGTTTTAGCACGAGTTATTCTCATCTTGCCCAAACCATCGCTTTACCCGGCACTCATGTAAAAGCTGGCGAAGTAATTGGTCAACTTGGCAATAGTGGCCGCAGCACTGGCTCACATTTGCATTTCGAAGTTAGACGATGGAATGTATTGCTCGATCCTTTGGATGTATTGGCCTCACCCGCAAAATAGGGCGTTCCCTAATTTTAATGTTTCTTTTGCGCTAATAATCGCCGTGCCTGATTAGCCACCGCAGTGCTAACATTTTTGCTCTTTGCTAACGCTCGCACATCGGCCTCACGCAATAACGTTATCATTCGCATAGCTGTTGGCAGTGGTGTCTTGGGATTATTAACTAATGCGACTTTAACTCCATAAGGTCGCGATAATTCTTTTGAGGCTGAAATTATACGTATCACTTCATCACAAATTTGCCGGCTTTGTGATGCACTAACTACTTCTTGTTCGGTAATCCGTGGATTACGAATAGCGGCACTTGCTACTACTCGATTCATATCGCGAAGTAATATTGTACGAGCTTCTTTATTACCTTTTATCGCCAGAGCTACGCGTTGTGACATACCCAATGAGCCAATATACTTAAGCATCGGCATACGTTTTTGGGTTTCTTCATCTGAACCTTTTTCTTCATCAGTTTGATTGTTTATAGTTTCTTTACTATCAAGAATATCTGCTACTACTTTTGCTCGTTCTTCAGAATCTGCATTATCCTGAATCAGCTCAGTGGCCATAGGTGGCAATTCAACTTTATCTGCTACCTCTAACATTTCTTTTGGTGAAAGGCGTGCCATTGCTTCAGCAAATTCAGGCATATCTTCATAAATAACACCAGCACGCACTAAAAAATCAAAAAGACGGTCGCGACTAGAACGTAAGAGGTTTGGATTTTGTTTAATTGCACGCACAATTGCATCTGATCGCTGAGCTCGCTCTTGGTTATTGGCAATTATTTCGGCAATATGTTCTGGAACACTTGCGGCAATTGCCGCAATAGCAGAATCAGGTGTATCTTTTAATAAAACCAACTTCTCAATCAACTCATATCGTTCATTTAGTAAACTAATAAGTATAGTTAAGGCTGAACTTGGTAAACTAGCATCAAGTGCTGTGTTTATTATCTTTTCAGGTAATTTCCCTATTGAAATTTTTGCCGCATTGGCAATCTCATTATTTTCATCTAAAGATAATCCGCATAATACAATAACCATTTCTCGCGGTGGCAAGGGTGCAATCCCCTTTGCCGCCATCATGCGTGCGGGTCCTGGTGAGTTTGGATCAAGATGTTTTTTATGTGGCTCCGCTAGACTAGCTTTTAACTCTGCAATACTCACTTGATTAACCTTTATCAATTTTGATTAAACTCCCAAATAATTCGCAGCCCGTCTAAAGTTAAAAATTCATCAACTGTTTCAATCTGTTTTGACTGTGAAGCAATGAGACGAGCTAAACCACCTGTTGCAATAATTCTGGGTGAAAATTTAAGCTCATTTTTAATACGTTCTATTAAACCGTCAACTAAAGCAACATATCCAAAAATGATACCTGATTGCATGCTAGTAATTGTATTATTGCCAATACTCGATTTCGGTGACTGTAATTCAATACGTGGTAACATAAAAGCGCGTGTATAAAGAGCTTCTGCCGCAATCATTATTCCAGGAGCGATGGCACCGCCCAAAAATACTCCTTGTGGAGAAACCACATCAAAGGTTGTGGCAGTACCCAAATCGACAACAATAACACCAAATGGACCATTAGCGAGGGATTTAAATCGCTCATAACCTGCAACACTGTTTACAACACGATCAGCACCAACATCATTAGGATTTTCATAACTTATTGTTATACCTAATTTCGTGGCCAAATTTACCAGCAATGGCTTTATGCTAAAATGATTTTGGCACATATTAATGAATGTCTGCGTCAGTGGTGGTACAACACTTGCCATTATTATTGCAGAAATTTTTGCAGGATTAATATTATCCTCAGCCATCAGTTTCTGTAAAAGCTGGCTATAGTGATCACTTGATTGTGCGTGTTCTGATGCAATACGAAGATGATGGGTAAGTTTGCTTCCTTTATATAAGCCAAAAACTGTCTGGGAATTACCAATATCAATCGTAAGCAGCATGCCATCTTGACCTTATTACTTTAAAATATACTCGAACAAGAACAATTGAATAAAATAGCTTGAAAACATAACAGATATCAGGGAGTGTCCCAAATTGTCACCTTTCGTGAATCTCTTAAGTCCAGCATTCAGGGACACCCCCTAATTACAGCGCTTTTCAATCGTGTTGAGCTACTGCGAGCGTGTATACCTGCCTTGCGTTAAACAGCCTCGTCCCGCCGCTGCTCGAAATATGTTCAATATTCCTGCGCTGCTTGGTCCTCGGGTGCTTAACTCGGCGACGGTCTACACACTCTCGTATACGCTCAACCCAATTGAAAAGCG